>CAMUZQ010000008.1 GCA_947165275.1 uncultured Lachnospiraceae bacterium
GGTCATGATCTCATTCATGATATAATCCCTTGCCTCATGGCACTGCCTTATGGCCTGCTCCACTATAGGACGGGTAAGGCCGTGGATCTTGATATCCATCTGGATGGCAGTGATGCCCTCGTGGGTTCCTGCCACCTTGAAATCCATATCTCCGAAGAAATCCTCAAGCCCCTGTATATCGGTGAGTACGATGAAATCATCATCCGTATCGCCTGTCACAAGACCGCAGGAAATACCTGCAACCTGCTTTTTCAGCGGTACGCCTGCTGCCATCAGAGCCATGCAGGATGCACAGACGGAGGCCTGTGAGGTCGAGCCGTTTGATTCGAAGGTCTCGGATACGGCGCGGATAGCGTAGGGGAATTCCTCCTCGGAAGGAAGCATGGGCACGAGCGCCTTCTCGGCAAGGGCTCCATGACCTATCTCACGGCGTCCGGGTCCTCTGGAGACCTTTGTCTCTCCTACGGAATATGACGGGAAATTATACTGATGGATGTATCTCTTCTCCGTTATGTTATTATCAAGGCCGTCAACCTTCTGCTTCTCGGAAAGAGGAGCAAGAGTGACTATGTCGCAGATCTGAGTCTGTCCCCTTGTAAACATTGCCGAGCCATGGGTCCTGGGGATGATATCAACCTCTGCTGCGAGAGGCCTGATCTGCGTGATCTCCCTGCCGTCCGGCCTCTTGTGATCCTTAAGGATCATCTTCCTTACTGTCTTCTTCTGATACTGGTATACTGCATCCGGAACAAGAGCGAGCCACTCCTCATTATCGGCAAGAGCCTCCTGGATCCTTGCCTGGACCGCATCCACTGCAGCCTCTCTGGCCTGCTTGTCATCATTGAATACAGCCTTCTCCATCTCCTCGGGAGGAACGATCTTCTTTATCTCATCAAAAAGAGCCTCAGGTATGGCGCATGAAACATATTCATGCTTTTCCCTGCCCTCCTTGGCTGCTATCTCCTTGAAGAACTCTATCACCTTCAGATTGACGTCATGAGCCATATAGATAGCCTCAAGCATCCTGTCATCAGGGATCTCATTTGCGCCTGCCTCGATCATGATGACCTTCTGTCCCACGGATGCGACGGTAAGCTCGAGATCTCCCTCATCCCAGTCCTTCTGTGAGGGATTGATGATGAACTGTCCGTCCTTCATGCCGACCTGGGTCATAGCACAGGGTCCGTCAAAAGGAATATCGGAAATTGTTGTCGCAAGGGAAGCCCCGAGCATTCCCACAAGCTCAGGCCTGCACTCGGGATCAACTGCCATTACCATACAGTCAAGTGTTACGTCATTTCTGTAATCCTTCGGGAAAAGAGGTCTCATGGGCCTGTCTATGACACGGCTTGTAAGAACGGCGTTCTCCGAAGCCTTGCCCTCTCTCTTATTGAAGCCTCCGGGCATCTTTCCTACCGAATAAAACTTCTCCTCATACTCCACAGAAAGCGGGAAGAAATCTATGCCGTCCCTGGGCGCCTTAGAAGCTGTAGCCGTGCAGAGCACGGTAGTATCGCCATAGTGCATGAAAGCGCACCCGTTTGCCTGCTTGCCGACCCTGCCTATATCGATCGAAAGCGTCTTGCCTGCAAGTTCCATTGTGTAAGTTCTGTAATCTGCCATTTCTCTCTCCTTCTTCTGCCTTAGTCCTTCTCTGACTAAGCTTTGCTTCCCAGATACCGGTACAAAGCCCGGCTCCTTTCATTTTCTTCTGCCGCAAAACAGGGCAGGAAATAAACCTGCCCTGAAACTGCATTACTTACGGATACCAAGCTTCTCTATAAGACTCCTGTATCTTTCGATATCCTTAGCCTTGAGATAATCAAGCAATCCTCTCCGTTTACCGACCATCTTCAAAAGGCCGCGTCTGGAATGATGATCATGAGTATTGAGCTTAAGATGCTCAGTGAGCTCCCTTATACGCTCGGTAAGTATCGCGATCTGAACCTCGGGTGAACCTGTATCCCCGGGCTTCGTAGCATACTTCTCAATAACCTCCAGCTTCTTTTCCTTTGTGATCATATCTGTCTCCTTTTAATATGAATCCACCTTGCACTAAGCGGACCGTCCGTGACCTTTCTCCGGCCTTCCTGTCGAGACTGCTCGATCTGCCTGGTGCAGGTAACTTAAGCAACCCGCTTATACTAACACAGATGCAGTCATAAAGCAACACGCCGGACTCAGGGGTTCTTCAGGCCCGGATCTTATGCATTTTATGCACAGTATCAGCTTTTCGCGCAGTGAGATGCCATTTATACCTGCGACCCGGATCAACTGCGGATTAAAGATCATTCCGCGGTATATGCAATATGCAATATGCAGTTACACTAAAATATCTGCCTTCGACAGCTATTAAGTATAACCGGTATATGATAGAATGTCTTTATTGATATGCAGACAGTCGCAGACTGCCGGACAATACTGTAAAACGAGGTCTGATATATATGCGTAAACTTCAAAAGGAATCTCTGCTGAGCCTCACCGACACACTCTCTGAGGCCCATTTACAGATAATAAAGCAGCTGGAGAAGGGAAATGAGGAGGCCGCACTCGATCTCCTGATGCAATGCCAGGAGGGCGCCATATCCATGGGCACAGCCATAGAAGGCTCCGAAGGAGAAGGCCATGCCACTGTACATTATCTGGAGGACTACTGCGAAACCGCATATTCTGTGGCAGACGGTATATCAAAGGGAGATCCCATGCCGTCAAACAGGCTTTCGAAGCTTTTACAGAAATCCATCAATATAATAAAAAACAGTATCGAAAACGATATCCCCGTAAGAACAGAGATCGTTTTTCTCCCATATAAGGCATCCATGTGGGACAGTCTGGAGTCAGTATGGCGCAAGGCGGACCAGGATCCCTCCTGTGATGCATTTGTCGTTCCCATACCATATTACGACAAGAACCCGGACGGCAGCTTCAGGGAGGAGCATTATGAAGGAAACCTCTTTCCCCCGGATGTCCCCGTGACACATTATTCCGAATACGATCTGGAGAGCAGACATCCGGACAGGATATATATCCACAATCCCTATGATGAATACAATTTCGTGACAAGCGTCCATCCGCACTTCTATTCAAAAAACCTGAAAAACTATACGGATGAGCTGGTCTATATACCCTATTTTGTTCTGGACGAGCCCGATCCCGACAATACGGCCACCTTAGACGGTCTTGCCCACTTCATAGTGATGCCCGGGGTCTTAAACGCCGACAAGGTCATAGTCCAGTCCGAAGCCATGCGCACAGCATATATCAGGGTGCTAATGCGCCACACAGGTGACAGTTCACTGGAATACTGGGAGAATAAAATATCCGGAGAAGGCTCGCCCAAATTCGACAAGGTTGCGAATACAAAAATGGAGGATCTTGAGATCCCTGAGGACTGGCTTTCGATAATCACAAAGCCAGACGGCAGCCGCAAGAAGATCATATTCTACAATACCAGCGTACAGGCACTGCTCGATAATCAGATGGATATGATAAACAAGATAAAAGATGTATTGAAGATATTCAGGGAAAACAAGGACGAGATCGCCCTGCTGTGGCGTCCCCATCCGCTTATCAAAGCCACCATAAGCTCCATGCTGCCGGCGCTCTGGACCGAATACGAAAAGCTGGTCGATCAGTATATATCAGAGAAATGGGGTATCTATGATGACAGTCCGGATCTGGACAGAGCCATAATCTTAAGCGACGCATACTATGGAGATCCAAGCTCCGTGGTACAGCTCTACAAAAAGACCAAAAAGCCCATAATGATACAAAACGCCATGGTATTGAGTCAGACGTGAGAAAGCATCTCCCTGAACCGTTCCAGGTCCGCCATGGTTGTTATCTTAAAGTTTTTTTCCTCTCCGGGGATCATGGCGATATCCATGCCTGCAAGCACTGCCGGCTCGGATGAGCCGTTTATCTTCATGATCCTGTCAGGAAGCAGAGCCTCATTTGCCCTTAGATACTTCCCGTACTTAAATGCCTCCGGAGCCTGGCCTGCAAAGATACTGCTCCTGTCTAAAAGCTCTGACACAGTCCTCCCGTCTCTGCTCAGATAAACCGTATCCTTCATCGGAAGCACCGGCATAGCCCCGTCATGATCCGCGCAGGCTCTCAGGCATGCATGGATCTGCTCCTTTGAAACCAGGGGTCTCGCAGCGTCGCAGACAAGGACCATATCCTCTTCCGAAGCATATTCTTTTATTCTGTTCAGTCCATTCAATATGGAAAGCTGCCTGGTGTCCCCCGGTTTTGCAAACCCCCGGAGCTTTTTCTCAAAAGGATCCACATGACGTGAAACGTCCTCGATTATGATCTCCTCATATTCTTCTGCAGCCACGATATGGACAGCATCTATCTCATCATGATCTATAAGGGTATCGAGCACATAGGTGATGACCATCCTGTCCCCTGCCTTCACATACTGCTTGGGGATATCCATCTTCATCCGGCTTCCGGAACCGCCTGAGAGAACAAGAGCTGTATTCATGAGTCGCCATCTTCCAGCTTAAGGCTCCTGATCTCCTCAAGAGTCTCCCTGTAGGGACGATCCTTGCCGAAAAGCAGTGTGGTTCCGAGAACAAAGCCCTTTACACCCATGGGCGCATATTGCTTTATCTTATCCAGACCGCAGGCGCCGTCCCAGTAAATATCAAAATGCTTCTCCTTGCGTATGGCCAGCAGCTCCTCGTATTTCTCCCTGATATAAGGCAGAAACATCTGTCCCGCATTCCCGGGATTTACCGACATGACCAGCACCTTCTTCACTATCGTAAGAAGCATCCGTGAATTATCCACACTGGTGCCCGGGTTTAAGGCTATGCCGGGTATGATCCCTGCATCTATTATCTTTTGAAGAGTCGTTGAAGGATGGTATTCCGCTTCCGGATGTATATATATAGTATCCCCGGGACGCAGGGCCCTCGTAAAAAGCTCTATGGTGTTTATCGGATGCTCCACCATCAGATGCACATCCAGGGGCTTGGACGTCGCCGATCGTATAAACCTGAGATCATTCAGGGACATGGCAAAATTCGGCACATACCTGCCGTCCATTATATCTATGTGAAAGGAATCTATCCCTGCCTCAGAGAGCTCATTCACCTCTCTTTTAAGATTTCCGTAATCCGCGCACATCATTGATGCCATAAGCTCAAACTGCATCTTCCTGCCTCCAATTCCATATGATCAGATAATCTTTTTTTCAAATATGAATCATGCCGTCATCATGACCTTGCAATAGTCCCCGCTCTTGTCCCTCATAAGACAAAGACCCTTTTCAAGGCTGTCCAGGCTTAATCTGTGAGTGATAAGCCTCTCCGGATCGATAAGACCCTTCTCAAGCATTTCAATGGCATAATGCCAGTCATCCCCGTCACTGTGTGTAAAGGATGAATTCCATGTTCCCGTGACAGTGAGCTGGTTTCTTAATATCTTCCAATAGGTATCCCTCTCAAGAGTCATATCGGAATACGGGTTGCCTGCAGCCACTATCCTCCCGCTGTATGAGGCGCTGTCCACGCCAAGGCTTAAGGTCTCGTTTTTTCCGACGCATTCAAAAAAGAGATCTATGCTCCCGGCCTTATCCTTTATCCACCCGGACGCATCCTCCCTTGTGGTATCGCAGTATCTGCCGCCAAAAAGCCCTGAGGCTTCCGCCCTGTCTCTCTGCGCGCTGCCCTTTCCTATGGCATATATATCCGTATATCCGCTTTTGATGAGCACCATCGTGACCAGCTGTCCTATGGTCCCCATGCCGCAGACTGCTATCCTGTCACACGGTCTGACAACCGCGCGCCTTATGGCATGCACTGCGACGCTGAGAGGCTCAAGCATAGCCGCAGCCTCGTAGGAAACCCCGTCCGGAAGCTCTATGATATTCCATTCGGGGACCTTCACATACTCGGCAAAAGCTCCGTCAGAGCGGGAACCCAGATAATCATAGCTCCTGCACATCTCATGGAGCCCCTCCTTACAGGGCTCACATTCCATGCACGGTATCAAAGGAAAGATCCCCGCCCTTTTGCCTTTAAGCCGCTCTGATACCCCGCTCCCTGTTTCCTCTATGATCCCCGAGAATTCATGTCCCGGTATAAGAGGCATATTATGGGCTCCGTTCTGATATATCCTAGGTATATCCGAGCCGCAGATGCCGCAGGCCATCACCCTGATAAGGACCTCCCCTTCTCCGGGTCCGGGTCTTTCGACCTCCTCAAGCCTGATATCATTCACTCCGTGAAGAACATATGCCTTCATCCTACGGCAGTATCCTCCTGACTGCGTACGGTGTACGGTAGGTCGCGTTGCTGACCTTGATGCCTGTACGCTTATTTGATGCATTGACTATCTGTCCGTTGCCTATATAGATACCGACGTGGTTCACCGTGCCGCCCTTGCCGTAGAATACAAGATCTCCGGGCTTGGCGTTTTCAAGAGACACCTTGGTTCCCACGCGGGCCTGCTCTCTGGAGGTACGCGGCAGCGAGTAGCCGTACTTCCTGAATATGGACTGCACATAGCCCGAGCAGTCGCAGCCCTTTGTAAGACTTGTTCCACCCCAGACATAGGGATTTCCTATGAACTGCATCGCATAGTTTACAAGCGACACCCTGGTATCCGACATGCCTGCCCCGTACTCAAGCTCCTTCAGGGTCATTGCCTTATCAAGCTCCTGGGATATCTTCACATACTGGGCACTGATATATCCCTCATCCTCGTCGATCTGTATCTTCACCCAGGGATCGTCCTCCTTGCCCTCAGTGATATCAAGCTTCTCCTCTATGGGGACCATGGTGATGATGGTTGAATTCGTATTCGGCTGTTCCCTGACGAAAAGGGTCGTTGTAGTGACAGTAGCCACAAGTCTCATGACCTGCATCGCCCTGGTCTTTGCCTCCTCGCCTGTAAGCAGAAACTCCGTGCTCACATAGCCTTCCACCTTTCCGGATTTGATATGGGCCCAGGGACCGTCTATCTCCTGTATCTCGCAGGCTGCATTCTTCGTCATCTTTCCGACGAGCTCAGCGTCCTCACGCGCTTCCTTACGGACGTTTAAGTGATCGCTCACGTTTGCTATGCCGAGATTTTTGTATCCCGCTATGACCTCTTCCTTCTGCACGTTCAGGGCAGCCTTATATGCAGACTCCATATCTCCGGATCCGGCAGTGCTTGTAAGTATCTTGTCAGCCGAGACAGTCTCAAGCCTGCCTGTCTCCATCTCCCTGGTCGCTCCGGCAGTATAAAGCTCTCCCGTCGTTGCAGCAAAAACAGGCATGCTGACCAGCATGCCCAGTAAAAACACTGTTCCAAAAACACATATGATCCTGTGTATCATCAATCTCATTTCTGTCAGTTTATATCGTACAGTTCCTGATATCAGCCTTCATCTGCTGTCTCAGCATATCGATGCTGTCAAATCTCATCTCAGGTCTTATAAACCGCAAAAGCTCCACCTCGATATCCTGCCCGTACAGATCCCCGTCAAATCCGGGGATATGGGTCTCCGAGGTCAGGACATCATCATCCTCTACCGTGGGCCTGACCCCTATGTTCGTAACACCTTCAAGACAGCTGACTCCGATATGCACTCTCGAATGATATACTCCGTATGGAGGCAGGAGCTTATCCTCATCCGGTATAATATTTGCCGTGGGTATGTCGATCGTCCTGCCGAGTCTTTTTCCCTGCACGACCTTACCGCTTATCGAATATGGTCTTCCGAGCATTGCCCCGGCTCTTTCCATATCACCCTCTGCCACGGCATTCCTGACAAGGGTTGAGCTTATCACCTCATCCTTGTACCTGACCTTATCTATCTCAACCACCCGGCGCTTAAAGTCTCCATCCTGCTCTGAAAGGATCCGTCTGACAAGCTCCATATCCCCGGCTCCCTTATCGCCGAAGGAAATATCGCACCCTGCAGCTATAAGCCCTGCATTAAGCCTTCCTATGAGCATCTCCCTGACAAAGGCCTCCGGAGAAACCGAGACCGTATCCCTGTTTACAGGCATCATTTAGACAAGACCCACTCCTTTCCTTTCCAAAAGGGAAAGCTTCTCCATGTTTGTCTTAAGCACCCTGCTCTTTTGTCCTGTTACAAAGTCCATCACGGGACTCTCAAAAGTAAAAACCAGGGAATACAATCCCTGCTCCCTGTGAGATGTTATCTCTTCCAGAAGCTTTCTATGCCCCAGATGCATACCGTCAAATTTGCCTATGGCAACTGCAGTGCGCCTGCCGTCCTTTATCCCAGAAATAATCTGCAAAGCCTTGCCTCACCATTATCTATATCATAGAGGGCGGCAAATGTTCCATCCTCGAGATATACTCTGTACTTCCCCGGTTCAATATCCGGGCTCAAAAAACCGTTCCCGTTTCTCACAAGCTTCTCTGTCTGCCCGTACACCCTTATTTCCGGATGATCCATAAAGAAATGCTCTATCGGTAATATATGCTTTTCTATCCCGGCTCCCTCATACACTGCAGTCTCTATCTCAGAGAGTGTCAGGCAGTCTTTTACATCTATCCCGCAGGCACGTATCCTCTCGAGGGCCTCCATTGCGGCCCCGCATCCAAGCTTCTCTCCTATGTCTCTGCAGAGGGACCTGATATAGGTTCCCTTCGAACACTCCACGGTAAATCTTACACGGTATATATCATGCCCTGCTTCATCCTGCTCTCCGCCGGGACTGTTTTGCTCCGGCGATGCCTCCCCGGCGCCCTCCGGATCACATGATCTGTCCTTATCCGTCCACGGAGGATCAAACTCAACACCGCTGATGCTCCGGATATAAACCCGGGAAGGCTCCCTTTCGATCTCTATTCCCTCCCTTGCGAGCTCATAGAGCTTCCTTCCCTTCACTTTTTTTGCGGAATACATGGGAGGTATCTGATCATACTCTCCCACAAAGGAAAGCATGATCCCAAGCACCTTATCCGGATCAAGTCCGGCTAAGCCGTACTCTCCCGTCACCCTTCCCGTCATATCTTCGGTATCGGTGGTGATGCCGGGCCTCATGACACATCTGTAGGTCTTATCAGAATCGGTAAGATATCCCACAAGCTTAGTTGCCTTGCCGAGACATACCGGAAGCACACCTGTTGCCTCCGGATCCAGCGTCCCTGTGTGTCCTATCTTTTTCATGCGGAGTATCCCCCGGAGCCTGGCCACTACATCATTGGAGGTATATCCTCTCTCCTTCATGACAGGCAGGACTCCGGTATAGCCCTGATCAGCTCTCCTGCTTTGCAATTTCCTCTTTTTCCTTATACTGCTTCTCTATCTCAGCTGTCACGTTATTGATGACATCATAAAAGCTTCCGGACATATTGAGGCCTGCCGCTCTCTCGTGACCGCCTCCACCAAGCTTGGCGGCTATTTCGGCAACATTTATATTCTCGTTCGACCGGAGCGATACCTTGTACTCCTCCGTTGTCGTCTCATGCATGAATACAGCCACATCAACGCCCTTTGTATGCATAAGCTGGTTTACTATGCCCTCCAGATCCTTGGAGGTTGCATTATAGAATCTGAGCGTTCTCTGGGGGATCACGGAAACAATGACCTTCTTGTCCATAAGCAGGATGCTTTCAAGAAGCGACCTGCCCAGCAGCAGATTCTGCCGGTAGGTTTTTTCATAGAACGCCTCGTTTACGACCTTTGTATGATCAAAGCCGAAGGTCATAAGGTATCCCGCCGTCTCCATGGTCTTCTGTGAGGTATTGGAAAACTGGAACACACCCGTATCGCAGACTATGCCTGTGTAAATACATACGGCCGTATCATCATCCATACTGTCCTTCCCCAGTACGTCATAAACCATCTCCGCCGTGGACGATGCCTCCGGCACTACATAGGAATTCGTCTCCGGGGCGATCCCCTTATAACCGAGATGATGATCTATGCACACCACATCCCCCGCATTATCAAGCAGCGCCTTGTTCTTGCCCAGTCTGTCCCTCTCTCCCATATCAAGGGCTATGAAAAGATCGTACGTCCCGTCTGAAGGCTCCGTCTTTATTTCCTCAAACCCCGGAAGAAATGAAAACACCGGATTCGGATCCAAGAGATATATGTCCGTCTTTTTATCCGGAAATCTCTTTTTCAGGTAATTATAAACCGCAAGCGTTGACCCGAATGCGTCTCCGTCCGGTCTTATATGAGAGCTTATCGCTATACTCTGTTTGTCTTCACATATTTTATTAAGATCTATCATCCTCTACCTCTGACATGCGTCTCCTCTGTCCGAAGCCCTCCGCACGTCTCCTTTGTCTATTTAGTCCTGCCCTTCCCTGGCTTTTTCATCGGCTGCTATGACCTCTTCTATACGCTTGGACATATGGGCTCCGTAGCTTATGGAATTATCCAGCAAAAACCTGAGCTCGGGCGTGTTTCTGAGATTCACTTCCCTTGCGAGCTCATGCCTTATATAGCCCTCGGCGTTCCTTAAGCCGGTGATCGTCTCCTCTCCGTCATCCGACAGCACGGAAACATATACCTTGCAGGTTTTCAGATCGGGGGCCACGACAACCTCGGTGACCGATACGAAGGGATCTACTCTCGGGTCCTTCACGGTCCGCAGTATCGAGGAAAGCGCCCGCTGTACCTCCGAATTTATCCTGTTGTTTTTTGTACTGTTCTTTTTCATGTTCTTTCCACTTCTATCTGCTTATGGAATTCCAGAAGATCTCCCTCTTCCACATCATCAAAGCCGTCAAACACAAGTCCGCATTCGAAGCCTTCCCTGACCTCCTTTACGTCATCCTTGAAACGCTTCAGGGAAGCAAGAGGTCCGTCGAATAATACCTCGTCTCCTCTCGACACCTTGACGGTGCAGCCCTTCTCGACTATTCCGTCGGTGACATACGAGCCTGCGATCTTTCCTATGCCGGAGGCCTTGAATACCTGTCTTATCTCGCCATGACCTATGATCTTTTCCTCATAGACAGGTCCCAGCATGCCCTTCATGGCAGCCTCCACATCCTCCAGTGCCTGATATATGACCTTGTAGAGATGTATATCCACATTTTCGGTCTCGGCTATCTGCTTTGCCGTATTATCCGGCCTTACATTAAAGCCTATTATGATGGCGTTTGATGCGGACGCAAGCACCACATCCGACTCATTTATCGCACCGACGCCGCCATGTATGACCTTCACGGCTATCTCCTCGTTTGTAAGCTTGAGCAGCGAGGTCTTCAGAGCTTCTACAGATCCCTGTACGTCAGCCTTTATGATGATATTGAACTCCTTGAGGTCGCCCTCCTTGATCTGGTCATAGATATCATCCAGGCTTACGGACTTCTTCCTTGTCTCGGACAGAAGCTCCTTCTTATGCTGCTCGTTATATGTATTCGCAAATTCCTGCGCTTCCTTTTCGCTCTCGGGAGATACAAAGATCTCGCCTGCCTCGGGCACCTCGTCCAGTCCCAGTATCTCAACAGGCATGGAAGGACCTGCTTCCTTAACCCTCTTGCCCTTATCATCTATCATGGCCCTGACCCTGCCGTGGCTCATGCCGCAGGCTACGAAATCTCCCACATGAAGGGTTCCCTTCTGTACGAGGACAGTGGCCACTGCGCCTCTGCCCTTATCAAGCTCAGCCTCTATGACCATTCCTCTTGCCTGTCTTCTTGCATTTGCCTTAAGCTCCATCACATCCGCCTGCAGCAGTATCATTTCAAGGAGCTCGTCCACGCCCTGTCCTGTTTTTGCGGATACAGGAACAAAGGTTGTGGAGCCTCCCCAGTCCTCCGAGATGAGCTCATATTCCGAAAGTTCCTGCTTAACCCTGTCTATATTCGCGCTCGGCTTATCGATCTTATTTACCGCCACTATGATCTCAACTCCGGCAGCCTTTGCATGGTTTATAGCCTCCACTGTCTGGGGCATGACTCCGTCATCAGCCGCTACCACAAGGATTACGATATCCGTTGCATTGGCGCCTCTCATACGCATGGCTGTGAATGCCTCATGTCCCGGAGTATCCAGGAAGGTTATAGTGCTTCCGTTTATGCTTACGGTATAAGCACCTATGGCCTGAGTGATGCCTCCGGCCTCCTTATCCGTCACATGCGCCTTTCTGATGTAATCAAGAAGTGATGTCTTACCATGGTCTACATGTCCCATTACGCAGACTACGGGCGGACGCTTGTCCATCCTGGACTCGTCCTCCGGCTCCTCCTTAAGAAGTTCGGCGATCACATCCACCGTCTTTTCCTTCTCGCAGAGGATCTCATAATCAGCAGCTATGTTTTCCGCCTCCTCATATGAAAGCTCCGAGTTCACCGTCACAACCTGTCCCGAAAGAAACAGCTTCTTGATGATGACAGAGGGCTGCATCTTCATATGGTCCGCCAGCTCCTTGATCGTAAGCGTATCGGGTATGGTTATTACCTTTATCTCCTCCTCCGCAGGCTTTGACGCTGGAGCCGGCTTCTTGAAGCCGTGAGGATTGAATTTCTTGTTCTCCTTCTCCTCATCTCTGCGGTAGGCATCTTCCTTTTTGCGCTTTACATCGTTCTGTTTTCTTCTATTGCCGCTCTTTTCCGGCGCAGGTGCTGCTTCAAAGCGTTTATCCCTTCCAAAAGCTGGGGCTTTAGCACCCGGCCCTTTGCTGCCCGGTGTCCTTCCCTGATCACCTGAATTATTCCTATCAGGCCTGCCGTTATGGTTATTGCCCGGCTTATTGCCCTGACGAATCGTATTGTTTTTATCATTTGAACCGCCTGTCCTTCTCTCTGGCCTTTCATGCACCGTATTTACCTGTGCCGGAGTATTCTGTCTTACCGGAGCAGCTGCCGTCTCCTGACGCGGCATCCTTGTTTCAGGCTGAGGCGCCTGTGCCGGCTTCTGTTCCTTTTTTTCTTCTCCGGCGGCCTTTGCTGCTGTCGGAGCGTTCCCTGACTGATCGTCCCTGTGCACAAATTTCCTTTTATTCTGCTGGTCTCCGGGTCTTATTATATTCACGGTCGGGGTAGGAGACGGTTTTGTGGAGGGCTTTATCACATTTGACCTGAAGCCTCCCTGTCCCTGTATGCGTCCCGAACTGATATTGCCGGACTGCCTGTTGTTTCCGTATCTGTCATTGCTGTTATTTACTGTAAATATTATCCTCTTTTTCTTTTTCGGAGGCTCGGCTCCCTGCTGGGTCCCTGCCGCAGGCGCTGTCTTCTGCCCCTGCGCCGGCCTGTGTTCGGGTCTGGCTGCCTGGCTGTCTCCGGGTCTTGCAGTATTCGCAGGCTTTGCTTCAGGCTTCTTTTCCTGCTTTTCAGGACCCTTTACAAAATGATCCCTTATTACCCTCTCTGTTTCCTCATCAACCGCTGACATGGGTTTCTTGCCTTCTATTCCCTGAGCATCGAGGAAAGCGATCACATCCTTGTTGGTGATCGTAAGACCGTCTGACACTAGCTCCTTTGTGATATCATTTAACCTTTTACTGTTTGCCATTTACGCCTGCTTCCTCCAGTCTCTCTATTATTGTACCTGCCAGTCCCTCATCATTCACCGATATAACTGACCTTACATCCTTGCCTATAGCATGCGCCAGTCCCTCCTTGTCCGCATAGATACGGCATGGGACCTCATAATAAGCGCTTTTATCCATATATTTTTTCTTTGTGCCCTCTGAAGCATCTCCCGCTATGATCACAAGATACGACCTGAAGCTCCTGATATCAGCAAGCACCGCAGTCTCTCCGGATGACAGCTTTCCTGCTTTCCTGGCTATTGAGAGCGTTGACAAAACCCTGTCTGTCATTATTGCTCCGGATCACCCTCGGAAGGAGCAGTCTCAGGGATATCCTCTGAAGCTTCCTGCCGGTCAGCTGCTGAAGCATCCTCCTCATATGAAGCTTCCTCCTCATATGAGCCTTCCTCCGCGTAGCCTTCTTCGGCATAGCCTTCCTCCGCATATTCCTCTTCTTCGTATCCCCCTTCTTCATACTCATCCGTAAGATAATCCTCCATACGGAATCCATGGGCATCCTTGGCCTGGGTCTCTGACTTGATGTCTATCTTGTATCCGGTAAGTCTGGCCGCAAGCCTTGCATTCTGGCCCTCCTTGCCTATGGCAAGAGAAAGCTGGAAATCAGGAACAACGACCTTGGCTGTCTTCTCATCCGGATCGACGATAACTGATACAACCTGTGAGGGAGAAAGGGCATTCTCTATGAAAAGCGCAGGGTTCTCATCCCAGTTCACTATATCTATCTTCTCTCCTCCGAGCTCGGATACCACGGCATTCACACGGTTTCCGTTCATTCCCACGCAGGCTCCTACCGCATCCACATCCGGATCGTTGCTGTAAACAGCTATCTTGGTCCTGCTTCCGGGCTCTCTTGAGATGCTCCTTATCTCGACTATGCCGTCACGTACCTCCGTAACCTCGGCTTCGAAAAGCTTCTTTACAAGCTCAGGATGCGTACGGCTGACAGTGATCCTGGGTCCCTTGGGAGTATTCCTTACATCGAGTATATAAACCTTGACCCTGTCGGTAGGTCTTAATATCTCTCCCTTTACCTGCTCGCTTTCGGTAAGTATGGCATCGGCCTTTCCGAGATTGATGCTGATCTTCCTGCCGTTCACTCTCTGTACTATACCGGTCACCACATCTCTGGTAAGTCCGGAGAATCTGTCATATACGGAATTCCTTTCCTCCTCCCTTATCTTCTGAAGGATCGCGTTTTTCGCGTTCTGCGTAGCTATACGTCCGAACTCCTTGGAGTCGATATTGATCCTGACAGTATCTCCGACATTCACATTCGGATTATCCTTCCTTGCATCCTCCAGACTGATCTCAAGGCTCTTGTCCTCAACGGTCTCAACTACTGTCTTTTCCGCGTAGACTTCATAATCACAGGTCTCCCTGTCCATTGATATATGGATGTTGTCCGCTTTTCCGAAATTATTCCTGCATGCTATGAGCAGAGAACTCTCTATAGCCTCAAAAAGCGTCTCGCGGCTTATCTCCTTTTCCCGTTCGAGTATATCCAGAGCCTCGACCAATTCCGTGTTCATTTCTTTGCTTCCTCCTCTATAAAAACAGTTTTTTATCTGACTGCATCCGTTTGGATGCCGGTTATTCGTCTTCCTCTGCTTCCTCCAAAAAGCCCCTGGAGCAGATCTCAAGTGTATATTCATCATCTATGAAATCCTCCTTATCAAGCTTTTTGCTGACTATGCGGCTTACCAGCGTGCAGTCGTTTATGCCGAGAGATGCACCGTCATTTCTCTCAATATAACCTCTTAAATACCAGTTTCCCGATTCCGATACATATTCGCACCTGATAAGGCTGTATCCGTTTTTTTCAAGCACCGGAAGGATAAGCTCCTCAAACCTCTCGGCTATCCTTTCATCATCCTGTTTTCCCGTCATCTTCTCTCTCCATGCCAGGCCGCCGGTATCCGGGGCGGGCCGGTCATGCTGATCCGGCCGATATCTGCCTCGATACGGCTGTCTGACGACAATGAAAAGGTGGGCTTCAAAAGCCCACCCTCAAAACTACGGTTATTAAGATAACATATCGCACGGCCTTCTGTCAACCGTTGCTCCCACGGTCCGCATCTGTGAGTATCTGTCCTTTTACCTTTCTCAGGATCATAAGAGTCCCCATCAGGACGGCCAGTCCCGCGATCAGGGATACAGCCGGATTTTTTATCATTCCGGCGATAATGTATGTAATGAACGAAGCGACTGCAGCCGTCATCGCATAGGGAAGCTGGGTCGAGACATGGATGATATGATCGCATTGCGCTCCTGCGCTGGACATTATGGTCGTATCCGATATGGGAGAGCAATGATCCCCGCAAACAGCTCCGGCCATGCAGGCCGAGACACATATGATTGAGACCGGATTGCCTGATTCCAGCGGAAATACATGAAGGCAGATAGGGATCAGTATGCCGAAGGTTCCCCATGAGGTGCCTGTGGCAAAGGCCAGAAAACATGCGATGATAAACACTATAGCCGGAAGGAAGTTGAGCAGGGAGCCTGCAGTATTCTGCACCAGGCCTGCGACGTATTCCTTGGCTCCAAGCGAATCCGTCATTCCCTTAAGCGTCCACGCAAGAGCCAGGATACAGATCGCAGGTACCATCGCGGAAAAGCCCTCCGTGATACATTCCATGCACTTCCTGAAGGGAAGCACCTTCCTTACAACATAGAATACTGTCGTCATCACAAGCCCGCAGAAGGAGCCGAGCACAAGTCCCACAGATGCATCCGAATTGGCAAAGGCATCGACAAAGCTCTCTCCCGAAAAGAATCCGCCTGAATAGATCATGCCCGTGACGCAGGCAGCGATCAGAACGAAAACAGGGATGATAAGATCTATGACCCTGCCGTTTCCTACAGGTTTGGTCTCAGCAGCCTTGTTGCTGTCCGCCATGATATCCCCGGCCAGCGCAAGCTTCTCATGCAGTGCCATGGGACCGAATTCCATCCTTGAAACTGTAAGGGTCACCATCATGGCTATTGTGAGCAAAGCATAATAATTATAGGGAATAGCCTTTACAAAAAGCATAAGCCCGTTTGTTCCTTCAGGTGCAAAAGCTGAAACCGCCGCAGCCCAGGAGGATATGGGCGCTATGATGCAGACAGGCGCAGCCGTGGAATCTATCAGATAGGCCAGCTTCGCCCTTGATACCTTATGACTGTCAGTTACAGGTCGCATTACGGATCCCACCGTTAAGCAGTTGAAATAATCGTCAATGAAGATAAGGCAGCCGAGAAGGAGGGTTGCCAGCTGTGCTCCTACCCTGGTCCTGATATGCTTCTGCGCCCATTGACCGAAGGCAGCCGACCCTCCGGCTTTATTCATCATGGCCACTATGATGCCAAGGAACACAAGAAACAGAATGATCCCCACATTATACGGGTCAGACAGGACAATTATAAGTCCGTCGGAAAAAATATGGTTCATCGTACCTTCAAAGCTGAACCCGGAATAAAACAAGCCTCCTACTATGATCCCGACAAACAAGGAGCTGTATACCTCCTTGGTAATAAGCGCCAGCAATATGGCGACTATCGGCGGCAGCAGCGCCCAGAATGTTCCATACATAACTGATTCCTCCCTATCTTGTTTTTGCTGATTAAATGCAAAAGGTTCCGAAGATCATTTCCATCTTCAGAACCTTTATAGCTCGTAGCGGAATCGAACCGCTGTTTCCGCCGTGAGAGGGCGGCGTCTTAACCGCTTGACCAACGAGCCGAACAAAAGGTATATTAACATCCCAACATACCTTTTGCAAGGATTTTTTTAATTTTTTTTATCTTTTTTTCAGATCCGGTACGACAGAGAGTCAGAACCGGCTCTGTCGGATCATACCGTAAGCAGATCCTTGAACCATCTGAGAGAATCCAGATATGCTCCGTAAACAGAATCCATATCTATATCCCTGAGCACCATCTGTCTCGAAACCTCCTGCCAGGAAGCTGTCTCATACTCCTCAATGAAGGAAAGTATCTCTCCGAGATCACCCTTTCTGTGAAGCAGAGCCTCATCGATCGACTTTGATATCTTGACCATTGAAAGAGCCTCCTCCATGGTCTTGTCAAGCATCAGATCAAGCACTGAGAACATTCCCGTAAGGAAAAGCTCCTGTGAAAGTCCGCCTACTCCGAACACCTCAGCCAGATTCTCGGCAAATTTTGCCCTGAGCATGGAGATACGTGTCGTCTCTGAGGGCTTGTCTGCGCAGAGCTCCCTTGTGACTGCAGTATTGATCCACTTTTTGAGCTCCTTCTGTCCGAGCATGGCTGCCGCATGTCTTACGGAGGTTATCTCGGAATTCATCGCCATATGATTGACTATCTCAAGCAGTGAGACCACGAGAGCCGCATCGTTCTGTATTATATCAGCAGCCTTTGTAAGATCGAAGTCCGGATTATTGACGATATTCAAAAGCTCCAGATAGTTCATCTTCAGGGGTGCGAGCTCCCTCTCTCCGGAGGTCTTCGGAAGCCTGAAGAAATCTCCCTCATACAGGCTGTAGCCGCCGTCGGCAGTCAGCTTGTCATAATCCTCCTGCGAATCCACATTTATGCCCACAAGCCTGAGATTCGGGAACTGAGTCTGGAAATAAACCCTTGCGACCTGTATCTTTATCTTCTTATGATCGAGAAGTATATAATCCATGAGCTTGAGTATCACCCTGTACTGCTCGAATTTATCAATGGGAAGGCTCCTGATGGCAAGCTTGTAGCCCTCGTTCTTGAGCGCAGACAGACGTCTGACATAATTCTCAGTAGGCGTGATCTCGGGTCCCATAAGAAGTACAAGCTTATCATGCGGCGCCGAACACTGGGAATCGATATCCGCAAATATCGATATGTCATTTACCTCTATAAATACCTCTTTGCTCCCTGACAGAGTATCTATACCGGTAGAATCCACTATATCAAGTCCGGTAACAAAGCCTGCTCCGTCAAATCTCGCCGATCCCGCTGCCGCAGGTGTCATGAGCAGGTTCTCCTTCTGCGCAAAAATCGAATAAGCGCATGTCATCATGTTTTTGTCAAAAAGCGGTATCAATGTAGCCAGCATAATGTTTCCCTCTCCTCTAAAAAATACATTTTAGGATCAGCTCCAGAAAAAAACTGTCTGCTGCTCCCTATTATCTGACCCCTCTGTAAACATCAGAACAGTATCATTATACACCACAAACCTCACCAGTGCATTATTTTTTTACTCTTATCATTCCCACTGCTCTCTCTTTGAAACCGGGATCTTCCATTTGTCATGGAGGCATCCGAGGAAGGCCTTCCACTCCTGAGGATATTCGTTCGTACCCTGCGCTTCACACTTCAATGTCAGACTGTTTGCCCTGACCGACCATGTATCTCCGTCAAATATGCCCGGCTTCGTGAATTTATGTCCGTCCCATTTTCCGACGCCGCAGGCCTTCATATCATCCAGGAACTCCTGCAGTCTCTGTCCAAGCTTCATTTCGCCGTAGGAAAGATCCACCGACCATGACAGATACAGCTTGTCCTGATTATCCTTTATCACGACATGGTATCCTGTGCCGTAGAGCCCCCAGGAATCAGCCCATGAAAACTCAAATACCGGCTCCTCAGGCTCACGCTTTGTCCTGATCACCTTATCCTCTGCCGCTGCCTCGACATAAGCCTCGGGCTTTCGCTGCTTCTTTTCCTCCTGCTTCGGGCGCCTGTCTCCCTTTCCGTGCCTCGGTCCCTTATCATGTCTGTTCCGTTTTCCGCTGCCCTCAGACCTGTCCCGCTCTGAGGCCTTCTCATGAGCCGCCGGCTTTTCCTGCTCGGCTGACTTCTCAGCTCTCGCCGGCTTTTCAGATCCCGCAGACCTCTCCTGTTCCTTAGACTCCCTGGGTTTATCGGATCCCTTCCCGCGGTAATGTCTCCGTCTGCCGTGTTTCTTTTTTTCCTTATTCTCTTCCATGGAATACTCCTCTGTAAAGCGCAGTTTTATATCTGACTTATCTGTCAGATGTCAGTGCTGTCAGCAACTCATGCTTCGCATTCATTTGACAGTACCTGGCTCGTCTATAAATATTAAAAAGTATTATATGATGATTCCGGGCTCAAAAGCAATCACCGCCGATGTCACAGATCAAACAGTGACAGCTGGTTTGATTCCGGCATATCCTCAAGGATGCCGAGCTCCTGCAGTCTGTCAGCCATGGCAGGCGAAGCGCCGCTTCTTGAGCAGAAATCATCCTTTGAAAGAAAGGGACCGCCGTCCTTTGTTTCATTTATCCTTGAAATAAGGGCATCTGCCGCCTTGACTCCTATGGCGCTTATCGACGACAGGGAGGGCATTATCTTATCGTCTATGATCTGGAAGCTTCTTGCCGAGACCCTGTACAGATCGATGGGACAGAATTCAAAACCCCTGGCATACATCTCCTGTACTATCCTCATATCCCTGAGCTCCTTCTTCTCCGTGTCCTTAAGCTCATTCTCTCTCTTCCTGTAGTCAGCGATAAGCTCTGCGAGCATCGCCGGCCCCTGACAGCATTTCTCATAGGAGAAGCCGTTTGCCCTTACCGAGAAATAACCGCAATAATACGCAAGGGGCATGTACACCTTGAACCATGCTATGCGGTAAGCCATCATCACATATGCCGCAGCATGAGCCTTCGGGAACATGTATTTTATGGTCTGGCAGGAGGTGATATACCAGTCGGGGACACCGTGATCGGCCATATCCTGCTTCCACTTCTCCCAGTCATCACACTTCCCCTTAGCCACCTTTCCTTTTCTTACATTCTCCATTATCTTGAAGGAGACCTGGCTGTCGAGCCCCTTTCCTATGAGGTAGAGCATGATATCATCTCGGCAGCATATGCATGTCGAGAGCGTCGCCGTTCCGCTTTTTATCAGCTCCTCCGCATTACCGGCCCACACGTCTGTCCCGTGTGCAAGTCCGGATATCCTCACGAGATCCGTGAAATTCCTGGGCTTTGCCTCCATGACCATGTTTATCGCATTATCCGTACCGAACTCGGGAAGCCCCATGGAGCCGTTTGCCGTCCCTCCTATATCAGCGCTGGTTATCCCCAGTGCGGAGGTATCCTTGAACAAGGACATGACCTTCTTGTCATCAAGAGGTATCCCCCTGGGATCCACTCCCGTGATATCCTGGAGAAACTTGATCATCTCCGGATCCTGATGGCCGAGATTATCAAGCTTGAGCAGATTGTGATCGATGGAATGGAAATCAAAATGGGTCGTCACGGCTGTCATGTCATCCATCTTATCCGCAGGATGCTGGATCGGGGTAAATGTGTCTATCTCCTCCCCGTGAGGAAGGACGATGACACCTCCGGGATGCTGTCCCGTAGTCCTCAGCACTCCCGTGCATCCGAGGGCTATCCTGTCGATCTCAGCCGATCTTGCATGGATCTCATGTCCCTCGTAGAACTTTTTTGTATAGCCGTATGCAGTCTTGTCGGCAAGAGTCTCTATCGTGCCGGCGCGGAAGGCATGTCCCGCTCCGAATATGACCTCTGTATACTTATGGGATTTTGACTGATAGTCGGATGAGAAGTTGAGGTCTATATCAGGCTCTTTATCCCCCTTAAACCCAAGGAAGGTCTCAAAGGGTATATCAAAGCCCATCTTCTGAAGCTTCTCCCCGCACTCGGGACAGACGGCATCCGGAAGATCTATCCCGCAGGTATTTTCCTCGTGATATCTTATCACGGTCTCGGAATCAAAATCCGAATATTTGCATTTGGGACACAGATAATGCGGCCTCAGGGAATTAACCTCCGTGATCCCGGCAAGATATGCAGCAAAGGAGGATCCGACAGAGCCTCTGCTCCCCACAAGATACCCGTCCTCATTACTCTTCCATACAAGCTTCTGGGCTATGATATACATGACCGCATATCCGTTTCCTATGATGGATTTAAGCTCCGTGTCCATACGGTCCTGCACCACCTCCGGAAGCGTATCCCCGTATAATTCATGGGCCCGCTTTACGCATATGTCCTTCAGTGTCTCATCCGATCTCTCTATGACCGGAGGACACTTGTCGGGCCGCACCGGAAATATCCTGTCGATCATATCAGCAATAAGGTTTGTATTTTCGATCACGACCTCTCTGGCCTTATCCGAACCCAGATACTGAAATTCCTGAAGCATCTCATCGGTGGTCCTTAAAAAGAGCGGAGGCTGCATATCTCCCCTCTTATCCTCCGGCTTATACTTGATTATCCTGCGGTATATCTCATCCTCCGGATCTATGAAATGCACATCTCCGGTCGCGCAGACAGGCTTGTCCCACATCTCGCCAAGCTCTGTTATCCTGCGGTTGATGTTTCTAATATCCTCCTCCGAGTTAATATCATTATCTCTTTCTATGAGCGAGAGATAATTGGACGCAGGCTGTATCTCAAGATAATCATAGAAGCCTACGATATTCGCGATCTCCTGCTCCGGCCTGTCGTCGATAAGAGCCCTGTAGAGCTCTCCTCTTTCACAGGCGCTGCCGAGAAGGAGTCCCTCCCTGTGCTTTATCAGCTCGCTCTTTGGTATCCTCGGAACCTTTTCGTAGTTTCCGCCGAAATACTTCACATGGGACAGGGATACAAGCCTGTAAAGATTCACCCTTCCGGTCTCATTCTTGGCAAGCAGTATCACATGGAAGGGCATGAGATGCTGGATCGCCTCATCGGGGAAGGATAGCTTTTCCCTTGCCTCCATCAGCTCGCTGATCCCGTTGTCCCTCATCATGTCGCACAGTCTGACCCAGATGCCTCCGGTGGCCGTGGCATCATCCACGGCTCTGTGATGCTGGGTCAGTATCACGCCGAGCTCCTTGGCTACACGGTCCAGGGTATGTCTGCCAAGTCTCGGCAGGAGTATCCTGGAGAGCATGAGCGTATCTGCATATACCCTGTCAAACTGTATCCCCAGCCTCCTGGCATTTTCGGCAATGAAGGAGATATCAAATGTGACATTATGCCCGACCATGACGGCGCCCCTGCTGAATTCCAAAAACCTCGGCAGGACCTTGTCTATGGTATCCGCGTCCTTTACCATATTATCCGTTATGGTGGTAAGCTTCGTGATCCTGTAGGGTATCGGACATTCCGGATTTACGAATTCATCATAGCTGTCCACTATCTTCCCGTCCTGGACCAGGACAGCGCCTATCTCTATTATCCTGTTGTGCACCGGGGAAAAGCCCGTAGTCTCTATATCAAAGACACAGTAGGTATCGCTAAGCATATGGGGTATGGTCACATCCGGATCTCCGGACACGTCCACTGCGGTTTTCATATCATCCACCACATATGCTTCCATGCCGTATATTATCTTAAAGTCCTTATTGTCAAACTTTACATGATTCGCGACGGGAAAGCCCTGGACAGAGCCGTGATCGGTTATGGCAAGGGCCTTCCAGCCCCATCTGTCCGCGGTTTTGAAAACATCCGAAACATCATCAACCCCGTCCATATTGCTCATCTTGGTATGGCAGTGAAGCTCCACCCTTTTCCTTACGGCATTATCCTGTCTTTTCTTTCTGAAATCATCTATCCTTTTGATCCCCTTTACGATATTCATCGCAGGCTCATGCTCGTATTTCCCTATCGTCAGCGCTCCCCTTATCTTCAGGAATTTACCCGGAGCTATGTATTCCCGAAGCTTCTTCCCCTCCTCTGCAGGCGGGAATATCCTCACGCTTATCGTATCCGTATAATCAGTGATATTGAATCTCATCATAAGGAGGGTCCCGTCTTTTACCTCCTTATCCTCGTAGGATATGACCTCTCCTCTTACCGTTACCTCGCCGGTCTCACCCTCTATGTCCGCCATGGGCACCGACTGCCCGGGGACATCGCCTCTGTAGATCACATCGGGATCATCCGGATTGCCCGAAGACGCCCTTTTTGCATATCCCAAGGAGGCTCCTCCTCCGGATCCCCTGTAGGACGCCTTGCTCTTTTCCTGCGAGGGCTTCCTGAAATTTCTTGTTTTTTCGGGCTTCACGGCGTTCCCTGCCTGAGCCGCCCGCCCCGATATCTCAGCTATCTCCCTCTGCACCCGTCTTTCCATCTCGAGTCTCTCCGGAGACGGCTCTGCTTTTTCATAATCCACCCTTATGGTGCATGAAAGACCGGCAACATCGGAAAAGATCCCGTTCAGATACTGCTTCAGCTCATCCGCTATATCATGGGATATGACAGTATCTGCCAGGGTGATCGTAAAATCCCTGTCTCCTTCAAAGCTTTTCCTTGCCTGATGATATATGGAATACATGACAGGCTTCTCGGCCTTCATCCCATAGGCTATGCTGCCCTTGTATTCGTCATAGAAATTCGCTGCATTATACTGCGGCGAAAGAGAGAAATGCTCATGCAGACAGACCCTGACCCTCCCTCTGTTGTCAAGGGACGAGGCCAGCTCCTTCTGAATGATATAGATATCCTTTTTATGTATCGGATGAGGACTGTCAATATAAACATCTATCCTTGACCTCGTAGAGGTCATGGTGATGCCCGATACCACCACATCGGAAAGAAGCTCCCTTACCTCATCCGATGCAGGCAGGTATGAATTAAATACTTCAAAGAAAGGCTTTCTTGAGCTCATCTTCCAATGCTCCCACTATCTCTGATTCCGCAACCTTCCTGATGATCTCACCCTTTCTGATGATGAGTCCCTCACCATGTCCTCCCGCTACGCCGATGTCGGCCTCCTTCGCCTCTCCGGGACCGTTGACAGCGCAGCCCATGACTGCCACCTTGATATTCAGATCCCTGTATTTTGTGAGCATATTCTCCACACTGGACTCCAGTGCTATGAGGTCGATATCTGTCCTCCCGCAGGTGGGACATGACACTATCTCCACCCCGCCTGTACGAAGTCCCAGAGATCTCAGGATAATCCGGGCGCTCTTTACCTCCTCTGCCGGATCCCCGGTGAGTGATACCCTTATGGTATCGCCGATGCCCTCATAAAGGATGATGCCTATGCCTATACCGGATTTGATATTACCTGACACCAGCGAGCCTGCCTCGGTTATCCCGACATGCAGAGGATAAGGGCATCTTGGCGCAAGAGCCTCATGGGCCTTCACTGCCATCAGCACATCAGAGGATTTGATGGAAACCACTATATTATCATAATCAGCCCCCTCTATCATCCGGACCTTATCAAGCGCGGACTCGACTATACCCTCAGCTGTCACTCCGCCGTATCTGTCGACTATCTCCCTTTCGAGGGAGCCTGAATTAACCCCGACCCTTATGGGGATCTGCCGCTCCTTTGCCGCTTTGACCACCTCCAGAAGTTTCTCTTCTCCACCTATATTCCCCGGGTTTATCCTTATCTTATCCGCTCCGTTTTCCATCGCCATCAAAGCCATGCGGTGATCAAAATGTATATCCGCCACAAGGGGTATATGTATCCTCTTTTTTATCTCCCGGAGAGCCTTTGCCGACCCCTCATCGGGAACCGTGCAGCGGATGATGTCGCATCCGCATTCCTCAAGACGGAGTATCTGTCCGACAGTCGCTTCCACATCGGAAGTCTTCGTATTCGTCATTGACTGGATGAGTATCGGGTTTCCTCCCCCGATGACTCTGTCGCCTATCTTTATCACCTTTGTTTCATCTCTGTACATATCTGCCTCTCCGGATCCATAAGACATCAGGATCAGGACCATGTGAGGATCCCGGTCCCGACATCTGTTTTTTGAAAGATTATATCACATATTCACCTCGAAGCGCGCCTCCTCCGAGGATGTATTTCCGAATTCATCCATGGCAAGCACCTGTAAGCTGTACCGGCCGCTCCTGGTTACCTCCCCTCCGTCATAATCCATTCCGTTAAGCATCACCTTGACCCGGACAAGGCTTTCATCCTCTGCGATACTGTCACCTGCCGGCATCATAAAGCTCTTCAGCACACTGCCCTGGAGTCCCGACAGCCCCCTTATCACCGGAGCATCCTTATCTATCGCAAAGGCTGTACAGCGCTCTGAGGCATTGCCCGCCTCATCCCTTGCCGATGCCTTTATGATATATACTCCGCTTTTTTCAAAAAGAAGGCTGTCCTCCTCATATTCATCACTGCCTTCATATTCGCCCGAAAGAGAATATCTCATGACCTTCTCCCTGATGGCGCAGTCCCTGCCTGCATCGTCCGAAGCCTCGAAAAAAAGCCTTACACCCCTTCCGTATACTCCCCTGTCCGAAGCTCCCCTGATATTTAATACAGGAGGGATGCCGTCCTTTTTTTCTACGACAAAAAAGCTCCGCCCGGTATTTCCCGCATTGTCTGAGGCTGTTATGACATAGCTGCCGCTTCCGTACGTCATCGCCGACAGGTCTATCGTAACCCTGTCCCTTGTGCCCGTCCCGCTGTACAGGATCTTTTTATCTGATGCTATCGTGACGCTTTTCACTCCCGCCGTATCATCTGCAGCGCTTATGGTAAGGCTTAAGCTCCTGTCATTAATATCCACGGCCTCAGCGGTTATCACAGGAGGTTCATCATCCACGATCACATTTTCGCCGAGGCACCTCCTCTCCGTCAGGTTTCCGGCATTATCCTTTGCCATATAATATATACTCCCCTTAAAGGGCGGCTCCACCTCGATGATATCAGCCTTATGAGGCTCAGCGTTTCCGGTCATAACATATATGCCCTCCACACCGGAAAGCCCGTCATGCGCCTTAAGAGGCAGTACCATCCTTTCCCTGCTGATAAGGGCCGGGAGTACGGTCTCCTCCAATACAGGCGGAGTTTTATCTATGCTCACCCTCCCGGGGATATCGGCATATGTCCTGTGTCCCATGCCATCCTCGGCATAGACCGACACATTATAGATGCCGTCCTCGGAAAGCCTGAATTCTGTCTTCTCCTTTATTTCCTCAAGACTTCCGTTTTTCGGTCCCCTTATCTCACAGTACACATTTGAGTACCTCAGCGGCATGACAGTTATGATATGTTCTCCGTCCTTTTCAGTAATATAAGCGGCAGGCTTTTCATATATCCCCTCAGTGAAGCCGGCTCCTATCCTGCCTCCGTGAAGCCTGACCGTCTCCCCTTCGGCCGTTTTCCTGTAGAATGAAACCTCCCTTATCCCGCTGTCCGGAAATATTATATATTCATCATTCTCCACGGGATTCAGGGTGCTGCCGTCCTCATAGAGATAGCACTCTCCCTCCTGCAGCTTATCCCTGTCAAAGATAAACCTTACCGGCCCTGCGGTCAGGGAATTATGCTCTTCATCAAAATCCACCTCGTGTCCGGCAGAGTCAAGTGCCCTTACCATGCCCCCGGTCACACTCTCAAGTGAGCCCGCGTACACCATGACATGAACAAGCGCAAGATCGACTATCAATGTCATGAACATCACGCAGAAAGCCCTTATCACAAGTCTCTCAAATAACTGCCCGGATCTATCCGTTTTGCTGACGACTGCCTTTTCTTTATCTCTCATATGCTGTCTCCCTTCTCCGGAGCATCTGCTGCAGGTAAAGCCCTAGTATAGCGTTTCTTAAATAACTGTACCAAATGCTTGCCTGCTCACCTGATAGCACATTTCCAAAAGCCTCGGCGTAGCCCGCTACGCCTGCGTTTTTGAAAACGCACTCTCAGGCAAGCATTCTGCGCATTAGTCCAGTTATTTTTCGAACGCTATACTAGTATCCTGAAAATACGCGCAGCAAAAAACCCCCGGAATATTACTTTAATATTGTGTTTAGAAAAATTGGAACAATTCCCAGATGAAAATGCAGTCATTCCGGGCGGAAGAACCCGCCCGATTTTTTAAGATCTAAAAAAATATATCACAAACAGAGCAATGTTTCAATGATAATATGCCGGACATGTGTCACCATGGCATCTCACAGACCCCGCGGGACCTGCAGAGGGCTGACGAGGCTCCAGTATACGACAGGGGCTCTCCGTTTATATCAGTTACCCTGCATCCGGCCTCGGCTGCTATAAGCCCCGCAGCAGCATAATCCCAGATCTGTATCCGCATTTCAAAATACAGGGCGCATCTCCCCATCGCAACACAGCACATATCCCAGGCTGCCGTACCTGAGCGTCTTATATCGACGCATTTATCCATAAGAGCCTTTGCCCTGTCAAAGGTCTCATCCCTGAGTCCGGTATAATACGGCGCGGTACCGAAGGCTGCGAGAGAATCGGAAAGAGGCGCCTCGGATGACATTATCCTCTCGCCGTTCATATAAGCTCCCTCACCCTCTGCGGCCTCAAACATCATATCATCATATGGATTGTATACCACACCCAGATAAGGTCTGCCCTCCTTCAGAAGTCCTATCGATACCACTGACGGGTGATATGCAGAGATAAAATTCGAGGTCCCGTCTATGGGATCGATCACGAAAACATATCCATGCTTCATCTTTTCCGTAAAAACATCCTGTCCATCCTCCTCTCCGAGAAAGGATGCCTCCGGGAGCACGCCGGACAGTCTGTCCATGAGATATTTCTGTATCTTCTCATCGTATTGGGTAACAAAATTGGCATGGCCGCTCTTTTCCATAATCTTCGGTCTCACCGCCTCCTTCATTATCCTGCCGGCCTCTCCTGCCGCCTTTTTGATATCCTCCAGGAGTTTTTCATCCTTCATGCCGTTCATGCACCTCCAAATCCGAATATGATCCCTACAGCCGCTGAGGCCGCGATAAATACCACAGGATGCAGCTTAAGCTTTTGTCTGGTTATAAATATCACGGCAGCCAGTACAACCGCCTTCCATATCACAAGGTCTGTTATATCATGGCTCTCCATGAAAGCAGGTATGTTTATTAAGGCGATCTTCACCACGTTTATCCCTGCAGCTGATATCATGGCAAGAGAGGCCGGCCTCAGTCCGAAAAAGGCCGCTTCCACGTACCTGTTATCCTTAAATCTGTCCAGAAAGCCGGCTATTATCAATATGATGATGAAGGACGGAAGAGCAAGCCCCAGTGAAGCTGTTATTCCTCCGATGATGCCGGCAGTCTGGTATCCGGCATAGGTACTCATATTTATCCCTATGGCTCCCGGCGTCGACTCCGATATCGCGATCATATCAGCTACGTCCGCATGGGAAAACCATCCTGTGCTGTCCGACATCTCGTACAGAAAGGGAAGGGTCGCAAGTCCTCCTCCCACTGAAAAAAGTCCCGTCTTAAAGAACTGCAGGAATAAAAGAAGAAGCGTACTCACCCTGCCACCTCCTTATGCCCGCGTATCAGTATGCCTGCAATGCCTGCAGCGACAACAAAAACCGCCGCCGGGATCTTTACCGGCATAAGACCCGAAAAGGCCATCAGTAGAAATATGACAGCATATATCCCAAAAGCTATCCTGTCTATTATGGATTTTTTCCACAGTCTGATCACAGCCTCAAGTATGAGAACACAGACACAGACCCTTATCCCCGCAAAGGCATTTTTGACCAGTGGTATATCCGCGAAGTTTGTAAGAAATGCGGTTATGATCAGTATAAGGATCACAGGGCAGGTCAGAAACCCCAGCGTCGCAAAAACCGCCCCCGGGATCCCCTTTCTTTTGTTTCCTATAAATGTGGACACGTTTAAGGCTATGACCCCCGGAGTGCATTGCCCTATGGCAAAATAATCCATCAGCTCCTCCGTCGTAACCCAGCCTCTTTTTTTATTGAGATCCTCCTCAAGCAGCGGAAGCATAGCATATCCTCCGCCGAAATTAACTGCTCCTATCTTAAGGAAGGCCAGATAAAGCTCAATCAGTTCCTTCAAGCCATACTCCTTTCCAGGGCAGGATTCATTTTCACCTGCCAAACACTATGTCTGCCTTTGACAGACTTATCATTCCGAGATCACATGCTGCTCCGGGAAGACATCATACAGGAACTTCAACATCACAGGCGTGAGTATCGAGCTTACGATTATGAGCAGGATGACTGCGGTAAAATATGACTCCCCCATCATTCCTGCCGCAAGACCCCTCTGCGCAACGATCAGAGCCACCTCGCCTCTCGTCATCATTCCTACGCCTATCTTTGCAGAGTCTCCCCAGCTGTATCCCATGATCTTTGATATGCCTCCGCAGCCGATGACCTTTGACAGCAGCCCCACGACCACGAAGCCCAGGGAGAAAAGGATAATGGTGGTATCAAGAGTCCTTACATTTGTCTGCAGTCCTATAGAGCAGAAAAACACCGGTCCGAAAAGCATATAGGAATTGACATCCATCTTTCTTGAAATATAGCTGGAATCATCCAGGGATGAAAGAATCACGCCGGCAATATAAGCTCCAGTGATATCCGCGACCGAAAAATACCTGTCGGCCACATATGCCATCACAAAAGCCAGAGCCATTCCCATTATCGGTATCCTTCTCGTATGGGGATATCTTTTGTCTATTATCTTGAAAACATGATATATGATTATCCCGACTCCCACTGCAAAAACGAAAAAAAGAACAGTATGGAGAATAACAGATATGATATCAGCATCGGGATCCTTAAAGCTTATGACCACCGTAAGCACTATGATGCCGATAACATCATCGATTATGGCTGCGCTCATTATCGTGGTGCCTATGGTGCCCGAAAGCACTCCCAGCTCCTTCAGGGCCTCTACAGTGATGGAAACCGATGTAGCGGTAAGAATGGTCCCTATAAAAAGAGCCTTGTAAAACTCCTCAGATCCCGCAGGGGCAAAACCATAAAAACACATATAAAGGATAGTGCCGCCGATAAGCGGAACAAACACACCGACGCAGGCTATGACAGTCGCCTTGACCCCGGTCTCCTTCAGCTCCTTGAGATCAGTCCCAAGCCCTGCCGAGAACATCAGCATTATAACGCCTATCTCAGCCATGCCGGAAAGAAAATCAGACGGCATGACAAATCCGCAAAGACTGGGCCCTATGACAAGTCCCGCAATTATCTCTCCTGCTACCTGTGGCGCATGGATCTTTCTGGCCACAAGGCCAAAGAGCTTCGCCGCTATCACGATAACGGCAAGCTGTCGTAAAATCTCGATCGTTTCCATAATATCCTCCCCGTCCGGAATACTCCTCCGAACAGTTAGGAATTATATCACAAAAGTTCCGGAGAGCATAATCAGATGCTCAGGAGGATATCACAGATCTCCCTCTCACCTCCACGAACATTTCCCTGGACCATTTCCTTCGATCCGCCTCCTCTTGCGCCGAGCTTTTCCTTAAGCCTTCCGGCTATATCCCGCGCATCTCCGGAGGGATATGAGATTATGAAGTTATATCCTTCTCCTCCGTCGGATGCAAAAACCGCGCATATCCCCTCGTATTTTTCTGACAGCTCATTGACGGCATTTCTCTGGACCGTATTATCCACGGAACCGGTAAATAATACCGCATTCTTCTCACCCAGCGGGATCGATGCGATATCCGCCTCAAGTCTCTGCCTTGCGGCATTTTTCAGTTTAATCTCAAGAGAGCTCTTTTCTCCGAGTATCCTCTTCACCGCCTCATCAAGCTTATCCGTGTTTTCCGAGAGTATATGAGAGAGATTTTCTATCATATCATGCTCACCGGAGAGAAACTCATAACCCCTTTCCCCGCACAATATGGTAAGCCTCATCCCGCCCTTATACCTTATCGCTTTTATTATCTTTATGATGCCTATCTCGCCTGTGTGAGCCACATGCGGAGCACAGCAGGCGCATATATCCACACCGGGTATGGTGACAAGCCTCACGTCGGAATCAAATGTCTTTTTGCTCCTGTATTCCAGTCCCTTAAGCTCTTCAGGCGGATAATAACGGCAGCATACGGGCAGATCAAGATAAACGACACGATTCGCCTCTCTTTCAAGCTCCTTCAGCTCATCCCCTGAAAGCTCCCTTGAGGTATCCAGGGTCACGATATTATCTGACAGATGGAAGCCTGTATTCTCAGATCCCCATCTGCTGTGAAGAAAGCCTGATAATATATGCTCGCCGGTATGATTCTGCATATTGGAAAATCTGTGATCCCAGTCGATCACCCCATGCGCCTCAGCTCCCGCCTTCAGATCCGAAACAGAACAATCCACCTCATGGACCACTGTATCACCCTCTATGGACACATGCTTTACCTTAAATCCCGAAAGCATGCCGGTATCAGAGGTCTGTCCTCCCTCCTCAGGAAAGAAAAGAGTCTGATCAAGCTCGATGAGACAGCCTCCGTCTTCTGCGCTGCTTATCCTGACTATCCTTCCCGTGAATTCCTTTTCATAAGGTTTATCATCATATAATCTGACCGTTCCCATACTCAAAACTCCCAAAAGGCGGGATAGATAAACTATCCCGCCGATCCCTGCTTCCAAAATCCGACTTATATCCGGAGCTCAGACTACCCCCTGAGCCTCCATTGCGGTAGCGACCTTCTTGAAGCCTGCGATATTGGCGCCTGCCACATAGTTGCCTTCCATGCCATACTCCTTGGCAGCCTCGGAAATGCTCTTGTATATATTGGCCATGATGCCCTGAAGCTTGCTGTCGACTTCCTCAAAGGTCCAGGAAAGCCTCTCGGAGTTCTGGCTCATCTCAAGAGCTGAGGTGGCTACACCGCCTGCATTCGCAGCCTTGCCGCAGACAAAGAGCACATTGTTCTTCTGCAGATATTCTGTAGCCTCGATGGTGGTAGGCATGTTTGCTCCCTCGCATACTGCCGTCACGCCGTTTGCAACAAGAGCCTTTGCATCCTCAAGATCAAGCTCGTTCTGAGTAGCGCAGGGAAGAGCGACATCACACTTGATATTCCATACACCGTGCTCTCCGTTCTTCTTCTCATGATACTCGGCAGACTTGCGCGCGTTTGCATATTCGGTAAGCCTTGCCCTCTTAACCTCTTTCACATCCCTTAAAAGCTCCACATCAATGCCTTCGGGATCGTAGATCCATCCGGTTGAATCCGAAACAGATACAACCGTGGCTCCGAGCTGCTGTGCCTTCTGTGTAGCATATATGGCCACATTTCCTGCGCCTGATACAACCACTGTCTTGCCCTTAAGACTTGTGCCGTGATCCTTCAGAAGCTCCTCTGTAAGATATACAAGGCCGTAGCCTGTAGCCTCGGTACGGGCAAGGGAACCGCCGTAGGTAAGACCCTTTCCTGTAAGGACACCCTCATATACATCCCTTATCCTCTTGTACTGTCCGTACAAATAGCCGATCTCTCTTCCGCCTACGCCGATATCTCCGGCAGGTACATCCGTATCAGCTCCTATATGCCTGTAAAGCTCTGTCATAAAGCTCTGGCAGAATCTCATTATCTCATTGTCAGACTTGCCCTTGGGATCAAAATCACATCCGCCCTTGCCTCCGCCTATGGGAAGACCGGTAAGGCTGTTCTTGAAGATCTGCTCGAAGCCCAGAAATTTGATTATCCCGAGATTAACTGAAGGATGGAAACGAAGTCCGCCCTTGTAGGGGCCTATAGCTGAATTAAACTGTACCCTGAATCCGTTATTAACCTGAACCTGTCCCTTGTCATCAACCCAGGGAACTCTGAAAAGGATCTGTCTCTCAGGTGTTACGATCCTTTCAAGGAGAGCCTCTTTGCGATACTTCTCCTCGTCCTTCTCGATCACCACCCGGAGTGATTCAAGCACCTCCTTCACTGCCTGATGAAATTCAGGCTGTGCTGGATTCTTCTCTACGACATAGTCGTATACTTCATCTACGTATGACATTACTTTTCCCTCCTAAAGAATAATGATTGATAAAAAACAGGCGTCAAAGAAAAGAGGTAAACGACCTCTTTTCGTTGACGTCTTTGTCACAGCACATATTACACCCTATACGAGGATATTACAAGTATTAATTCTTGGTCGCAAAATCACTCTTTATATATCCGGTGCTTCCCTTGAAGTCAATCTGATACCATCCGTCGACCTCTCCGGTGAGCGTATAGGTCTCACCCGAATCCGCCTTGCCGAGGATATTGTCATTACTGTTTGTATCCGCCGAAGACCTGATGCGCACACCGCTGTCATTTACGGTCACGGAGCCTGAAGCGCTTGCAACCTGGCCTCCTCCGTCAGCCGCCGCTGCATCTCCTCCGGTATTTGCGCCTGCGTCAGGGGTTGCTCCCGAAGACGGTGTATCCACCACTTCCACATAATCAGAGCTGACATATGCCTCTGTATCCTTATATCTGATCTTTGTCCAGTTTCCTTCCTCGCCTATCTTTGTATAGGTATCACCGGCCATGGCCTTTGCTATGATATTACTGTCACTGGAATCATCAGCCGAGGATCTGATACGTACCGAATCCGTAAGCTTTACTGTCACCTCGGCATTATTGTCCGATACGGCAGCAGATGCTCCGTCATCCACCGTGGAGCCGGATGCCAGTCTTGCCGCTACTGCCTCATCAAGCCTTGCGGGAAGAGCATCCATAAATGCCTTTAGAGTCTTGTCGGATTCCACTGCGTTATTGTACTCTGTGTCAACCTGGCTGAGCAGAGCGACCACATCCTCCTGCGCTGCCACGCCCTTGATATAATTCGAAACATTCTCGGCGAGGTCACCGTTATATACATACAGGGAGCCTGTATTATCATCAGTACATACATAAAGCGAAGAAAGTCCCGGGGCCTTGGTATCAATATTCACATACTTAATCTGATAATATGCGAATACGATATAGGAATTCGGTATGGGACCGGGCTTTGTATAGCATTTCAGATCGTCATAGCTTTCGGTATAATTGGCCTTCTCCTGTATCCTTATCTTTGCTGCATCATCAAGATCGCTGCATATGGTCGAAAGCGTAGCCACGTCACCTGTAGCCATTGCTGTAAAATACGAGCTCACCAGAGCATTGACCTCAGGATAGGCATCCACCTTCAGCTCTTCGTCGGGAAGCGGTATCTCCGCATTCTCGTCATATGATGATGTCTCGGTTGCTGCTTCTGTAGTCTCTGTCTCCTCCTCATCCTTTTTTGACTGCCCATCCTTATGCTTCGCCGAAAAGATAGCAAGCACAACAACGAGGATGATGAATAATCCGCCTACGATAAGATATTGATAATGCTGCATCAGAAATTCTCTTATATCAAAATCGCCTCTGCCTCTTCTTTTCTTCATTATAACTTCCCTCCATAACTGGACACAGAGCCTAACCCTTTCCTGCAGATCCCTGTGCCGTATATTTCTTGATTTCTAAAGGTTCCAAATGCGTCCAGGGGGATTCGAACCCTCGACACCAGGCGTCGGAGGCCTGTGCTCTATCCATCTGAGCTATGAACGCCGGCTCACCGGTCCGGCCCCTGCATGGCATTCGTGCAGCAGGTCTGAAAACCGGCCAGCGGGGAGAGGGTCTCTCCCCGCATACGTCTAAACATATTATCATAATTTGTCAGGCACTTGCAACTTTTTGTTGCGGCCCGGCAGTCTGTTCCTAAACTGCAGCCGCTTTTTTGCCTTTCATGGATCTTACGATCCGGACCTCATCCTCATCTCTGTAATACCTGTACAGGCTGTAGGAAAGGATCTCCTCCCTCGACACCTGTGTGTCATTGACCTCTGCTATCATATCGGTAAGGTAGTCCGGATCTCTGACATCACATTCCGGCACAAGGATGAGCTCATGAACTGATGAAGGCAGTATGAAGAGATCATTTCCGAGGTTATCAGCGAATTTTTTCAATACCCCGTTATATATCAGTGCGGCAGCGCCGTTTATCCTTTCCTTATTCGAAAGGATATACATGGGGATCTCATTCGGGATATCTGCTGCGGGAGCGCCCATATCATACAGAAGATCCTTCATGGTCCAGATGGCTGAGGGCAGTATTCTCGGAGTATTCCTTAAGGCAAGCGTCCTTAATTCCTCCTCGTCTGTGTGCCAGATTTCCATATGCTCCCGTCTTATCATGACCGATGAAAATGCATTCCTGAAGTTACCCATATACACGCCGAAAACAAGAGCCAGATCCAGATAGCCAAAGCTCGGGACCTTCTGGAGCATAGCAGCATTTTCATGCGCATTTATGAGCTTGAAGAAGATCCTGTCCCTGACCCATTCAAAATCTGAAAACCTCTCAGCCTCCACATCCGGACCGTTCCTGTTCTCGGAATATATCCGCAGTATCTCATTTACTATATCCTCTATATCTCTTCCGTCGCAGTAATCCGTATAGAATTCATCCATATAGATCGTAGGCGCTATCCATTTATCGTTTTCCTTTATGGATATCCCCTTATGCATCACCGAATTGTTTTTCATCGCCTCATATATCGATACCGAAAACTCCGGACCGCATATTCCGGCAAGCTTGCTTCTTACAAGTTCATTGAAATCATCATATCTCATTTTTCTTCCTCCTCTGTAATACGTGGTTTTATCTGACTAGTACACCGAATAATAAATTTCTGGTACATTCACGCAGGATGATTGTTCATATGCAATGAAGCCGAATGAGGCAATGCGGGCATTGCCGATTGAGGATGAAGCAGCATATGGGCAATCAGACAAGCGAATGTGCCAGTTAATTAATATTCGGGGTACTAGTGTCCTGACACGTTCTTATTCGAACTAATTGCTTGTCTGATTTCCATATGCCGCGTTGTCGTTGGTCGCCGGTGCCCGCACCGGCTCCCGCCTCCGCCTTGCATATGAAAACCATCCTGCACAATTAGTTCAGAAATGAACGTGTCAGTACACTAGCTCCGGCCTGCTTCTCTTTTTTTGTTTTGTGAACACTGACCTGATCCCAGGCGGTATGACGCTGTTCCGGAAATACGATGGCATATCACGGCCGGAGTATTTTGCAGATCTCAGATTGCCGGAAGTTAAAGATGATCTGAAATGGCCGCATATGTATCGGCTCATTAAGAATTATTTCAGAAATACAAAGGGGGCACCTTCGTGCCCCCGGAAAGAACTATAGATAAAAAGGATTTATACTCTGGACAGATATTCCCCTGTCCTTGTGTCTATCTTGAGCTTGTCTCCGATATTGACAAAAAGCGGTACCATAACCTGAGCGCCGGTCTCCACAGTAGCAGGCTTTGAAGCGCCTGTAGCCGTATCTCCCTTAAGTCCGGGCTCAGTCTCGGTAACCTCAAGCTCCACAAACAGCGGAGGCTCTACCGAAAAGACACTGCCCTTGTATGAGCAAACCTTACAGCTGTCATTCTCTTTGACAAATTTCATCGCATCGCCGATTATGTCCTGATTGATCCCGATCTGCTCATATGTCTCAGGATCCATGAAATTATACACATCACCGTCACTGTAAAGATACTGCATATCCTTCCTGTCGATATGCGCCGTCTCAAATTTCTCAGTGGGACGGAAGGTCTTCTCAACGACTCCTGAGTTTATGACGTCCTTAAGCTTGGTACGGACAAAAGCCGCTCCTTTTCCGGGCTTAACATGCTGAAACTCCATAATCTGATAGACTGTACCATCTATTTCCAAGGTCACACCATTTTTAAATTCACCAGCCGATATCATCTGAATCATCCTCCTTAAGTTTTTGGCATGAGAATTCCGCGTCAGAAGACCAGATCCTGATGCCGATCAATATAAACGTGATAAACACGCCATATCAGACGTAAATGCGTTTAACATTATAAACCAGCACAGAGTTAAACGCAAGAGTGCTTTTTATCCCAATATGACATGATAAAATCCATGGCCTCAAGATAGCCGTCAAGGCCATGCCCCACTATCTGCTTGTTGCATGCCGGGGCAGTCACCGATTTTTTACGGAATTCATCCCTTGAATTGATATCGGAAATATGTACCTCGACCATTGGTATTGTATCGTAGGAACCGAGTGCGTCATATAATGCATAGGAATAATGGGTCAGGGCACCGGGATTTATCACTATTCCCGAAGTCCCGTCCGCATAGGCCTGCTGGATCCTGTCAATAAGCTCCCCCTCATGATTGCTTTGAAAGCATTCCGCCTCTATGCCGTCCCGTGCCGCCTTTTCTTCTATCATCCCGACAAGATGTGCATAATCCTTCTCGCCGTAAACCGCTCTGTCCCTTATCCCGAGAAAATTAAGATTAGGACCGTTGATTATCAATATCCTCAAAATACAACCTCCATGGAAAAAATGATCAGAGTCTCTTTATTATCCTGTCGCAGATCTCCGGGATATCCTCATCAGCTATGGTGATCACGATATCCGCAAGCTCAAGATATCTTTCTTCCCTCGACTCCAAAAGCCCCCTTACTCTTTCATTCAGGTCATACCCCCTGAGCATGGGTCTTTGCTCCACTCCGTTTTCAAGCCGCTTCAGCAGGGTTTCTGCAGACGCCCTGAGATATACCACTCTCCCGAGGCTTTTTATGACCGGAGCATTTGCCCTCCTGACAGGCGTGCCTCCGCCAAGAGATATGACCGCTTCGGTATCTGCAAGAAGCAGCCCCTGCAGCATGGATGTCTCCATCTGTCTGAAGGCTTCCTCACCAAAACGGTCAAAAATATCAGCTATACTTGAGGACTGTCTTTTCTCGATCTCCGAATCAGTATCGATGAAGGGAAGTCCCACCCTTAAAGCAAGCATGCTTCCCACCGCCGACTTTCCGGATCCCATGAAGCCCTCAAGAATCAAGCTCATTATACAGTTCCTCTATTATCTCCTCCGGAACCTCTTTTTTTGTAAAAAACTCATATGAGGATACTGCCTGATAGACAAGCATTCTCAGACCGTTATATGCTCTTCCGCCATGAGAAATGACCTTTCTCATGAAAGCGGTCTCCTTTGGTTTATATATAAGATCCACAGCGGAATCGATAAGATCATAAAAGCCCTCATCATCGATCACACAGGCCTCGTCATCGGGAGACAGACCCACAGATGTGCACTGAACGCAGATATATTTTCCCTCAGGTATTTTATTCCAGTCACCAAAGCCCATTATGGAGGTGTTTGGTTCTTTCCCGAAGATATCCTCTGCTTTTTCAATGCTGCGGTTTAATATATAGACATGCCCCGCGCTGAATCTTTTCAGGGCATACATCACAGCCTTGGCGGCACCTCCGGCCCCCAGCACTATCACATTCCTGCCGTTAACCTGGATATCAACACTGTCCAGCTCTCTCATAAAGCCGGAAAAATCGGTATTATATCCCTTATATCCGCCTCTTATGCGGGCCAGGGTATTGACCGCGCCTATCTCAAGAGCCGCATCATCCAGCTCCGTCACATACTGCATGACCTCCACCTTATGAGGCACCGTGACATTAAGACCCTCTATCCCGAGCGCGTACGCCCCGGCAACTGCCTCCTCAAGTCTCCTTCCCTTTACATGGAAGGGAACATAGATCATATTATCTCCAAGCTTGTCCGCCAGAAGATTGTGGATTGCCGGACTGCCCGTATGCTCTATCGGGTCTCCCATCACTCCGAGTATTTTTGTACTTCCGTTCACACTGTTCATAAAAGATCCTCTGCACTTCTTTTTCTGTGGGTGAGCTTATATATCCATACTATCACAGTTTCGGGTATTCTTTTAAAATAAATCTGTATTTCCTCATGTAATGCTATGCGGCGGACCATTATGCTCCTTATCCCCGCATTATTCGCCCCCCAAATATCCGTAAAAAGCTGGTCTCCCACGGCAAAGGTCGTCCTTCTGTCCGTTGACATCTTTTTCATAGCCTTCAGATAACCTCCGGCACGTGGCTTTCCTGCTTTATATACATATTCACAGCCGACAGCCTCAGCAAAATCCCTGACTCTCGGCTCTTTATTATTTGATACCACTGCGGTCCTGAACCCTGTGGCCGCCAGTCTCTCAAACAAACGCTCTGCCCTGTCCGTAGCAGGCTCATTATGCTCTACCAGAGTATTGTCTATATCAAAGATTATACCCCTGTAGCCCCGTTCCCACAGCCTTTCGTAATCTATGGCATAGGTGCTGCCGCACATCGCATAAGGGAAGATTCTCATAATATCTCTTTCTTAAAACTGATGCCCTGCTTTTGCAGGGCACCCGTGATCATAAATTCAGGATCCAAGGAGCTTTCCAGAAATAAAGCTCCTAAGAATTATTAAGTACTTTTTTAAGCTCGTCCACAAAGGTATTTACATCCTTGAATTCCCTGTATACAGATGCAAATCTCACATATGCAACAGCATCAAGATCCTTAAGCTTGTTCATAATGAGCTCTCCTATGATCGAGCTGCCTATCTCACGCTCCTCAAGCTCATATATTTCCTTCTCAACCTCATCTATCATAAGGTTTATCTTCTCTGCGGATACCGGTCTCTTGTGGCATGCCCTCAGGATACCGCGCTCCATCTTTTCCCTGTCGTATGTCTCTCTGTTATTATCCTTCTTTATAACTATAAGCGGGATGGTTTCCACCTTCTCGTATGTAGTGAAACGCTTTCCGCACTCATCACACACCCTTCTTCTTCTGATCGAATTGTTTTCTTCAGCCGGTCTTGAATCGATAACCCTGATATTCTCATGACCGCAAAAAGGACATCTCATATTCTCTCCCTTTCTTTTCTTAGTCCCGGTTTATCAGTGTCTCTTCAGGAAATCCGGTATATTTATGCTCTTTGGCTCAACCCTGCTTATAGTCATAGGCTCTGTCGGAACCGCAGGCGAAGGCCTTGACTGTACATGTGAAGCCGTCTGATGTGACAGGCTTGCTGTCCCTCCCGTACCAAGAACCTGTACGTTATCTGTCTGAGGAGCAACAGGTCTCATCCCGCCTATGCTGCTGACGCCTCCTGCCCCAAGCACTCCGGTCGCGCCGAAATTCATGCCTCCGCCAAGTCCGGTGCCGAAGACACTCTGCGGCTTTGGCTTCTCGGGCTGCTTCTGTTCCTCACGGCTTACGAGTCCTGTCGCTATGACGGTAACTGAAATGGTATCATCATTAGCATCACCGGAATTATCCGTACCGAATATGACATCGGCATCAGGATCGATCAGATTGTTGAGGAAATCAGATATCGAATAGACATCTTCATTTGTAACATTGCCGGTAATATTGTAGATAAGGTTCTTTGCCCCATCAAGCTTGGTATCAAGGAGAGGGTTCTCCACAGCCTTCTTGACGGCATCCATTGCCCTGCTCTCGCCTTTGCCTGAGCCCATTCCGATATGAGCTATGCCCTTATCGTGCATCGTAGTCCTTACATCGGCGAAGTCCACATTCATGAGAGCCTCACCTGTGATAAGATCAGTGATACCCTGTACCGACTGCTGCAGCACTTCATCCGCCTTCTTGAAGGACTCCTCAAAGGGAAGCTTGGGATCCAGAGCTCTCAGCTTATCATTGGGTATTACTGTATATGTATCAACGCTTTCCGCAAGCTTTGCTATGCCTGATTCCGCTTTTTTCATTCTGCCGCGGGACTCAAAGGAGAAAGGCTTTGTGACTATCGCAGTGGTAAGGATACCCATTTCCTTGGCAGCTCTTGCGATCACAGGCGCAGCCCCGGTTCCGGTACCTCCTCCCATTCCGCAGGTAATGAAAACCATGTCGTATCCTTCTATACGGCTCTTTATCTCATCTATAGTCTCCTCAGCCGCCTTCTCTCCCCTCTCGGGATCAGCTCCGGCGCCGAGTCCTTTTGTAAGCTTCTGTCCTATCTGCACATAATTAGGTGCCTTACAGCTCCGAAGATCTTTAAGATCCGTATTCACAGCCATAAGCTCGACACCCCTTATACCCACATCTACCATACGGTTCAGAGCGTTATTACCTGCTCCTCCCACCCCTATGACCATGATCTTGCAAGCATACTCTGAAGCGTCAGATTTCATCTCAAACACAACAAATCCTCCTCAAAACCCTTCCTAAAATAAACCACTTATCTTTTAAAGGCTAAATTACATAATAACTTCTAAGTCAAAAATACGCAAGACAATTTTTAATATTAATCACGTATCCTTTTCAAAAGTTACGTAGCCTTCGTCCTTATCAACCGAGTAATTCTCCAGATGAAGCTCTCCGGTCAGTCCTGCGATATTATCGATGACACTCTTGAGCTTCATCATCTTCTCGTCTATATTTTCCATTGTACCGATCACTGCCCTGGCGTTTCCGAAATACAGGGTCACATTCATATCATCGTCAAAATAAATACGGTCCGCATGGATATCATATTTATCAAAAAGCTGGGTCAGAGCCAGTATAGTCGAAAAAACAGTCCGGTCAGGCACCGGAAGAGGCTCGTAAAGCACGCATTCATCAAATGAAAGCCCGGTCACATACGGTATTCCGGGTATGACCTCCGTTGAAGACTCAACTATAGTACCCTCTCTGTCAAAATACATATACCTGCCAAGGTATTTCACGAAGCCCGCTACGGCCTTTTCGTAAACAGTTATCGTAACCGAGGTCGGAGAATCGATGGTCACATCCATCCTCTCTATAAAAGGCACGTCCGTCACCGATCTGTTCCTGTATCTCAGATAAAGATACAGCGAATTATGACCCAGAGGTCCCTTGAGCACCATATCCTCTATCTCTTTTTCGCTGTACTGGGTATTCCCTGTTACAGAAACATCCTCCACATCGAAATAAGTCCACACCGCTGCCGCAGCGAGCAGTATGAGTACTGCTGCCGCCACAGCTGCGACCGCTCTCTTATCAATCATATCAGCCCATCCTGATGGTCCTTGATACGGACAGTGCTATACCTATCTCCGTCAGAAGGAAAACCGAAGACGATCCCCCGTAGGATATAAAGGGAAGCGTTATTCCCGTATTCGGCAGTGTATTGGTAACAACAGCGATATTGAGCACTACCTGGAGCGCGAAATGCGTCATTACCCCGGTGACAAGCAGGGAACCGAAAAGATCCGGCGCATTGGTCGCGATCATCAGCAGGTGGTATATCAGCATGATGAAAAGAAGTATGACCGCAAGCGCTCCGAACATTCCAAGCTCCTCGCATATTATCGAAAAGATCATGTCATTCTGAGCCTCCGGCACGAAGCCGAGCTTCTGGGTGCTCTGTCCGAGCCCCTTTCCCAGTGTGCCTCCCGATCCTATGGAATACAGAGCCTGAAGGGTCTGGAAGCCTCTGCTGGAGGCATATGCTTCCGGATCGAGCCAGGCCTTTATCCGTCCCAGACGGTAGGAAAGCTCTGCAGGGATTATATTGTGAGCTATGACATAAACAAGCAGCGCCGCGATCCCTGCAAGCACAACAGCAAGTACTATATAAGGCGCGCTCTTGGGGCTGGCTATAAAAAGCATAATATAGACTATCGCAAATATGATTATGGCCGAGCTGAGGTTATCCGTTATGCTGTATACCATGAGCGCCGGAACCGCAGCAAGGGTTATCGTCTTCAATATACCCTTTAAATGCTGCACGCGTCTCAGATTTCCGCAGACATAGGCAGAGAAAAAGATTATCACACCCACCTTGGCAACCTCCGCCGGCTGAAGCGAAAGTCCCAGGTTCAGCCATCTCCTTGCTCCGTTTATAGTCATCCCCAGAGGAGTCAGAACAAGGGCTATCAGAACAAGCGAAACTATATATGCAGGCCATGCGAACCTTCTGAGTATATGATAATCTATCCTCGAGACGCCGAGCATAGCCATAAGCCCGAGCAGGGTCGCCCTCAGCTGGCTCATCAGATAATAATCCGCCTTCCTGCCAGCGCGGACAGCCGAATATGCGCTGGCCGAATATATCATGATAAGCCCGAACACAACAAGGAAAAGGACTATGAAGATCAGACTTCTGTCTGCCTGTCCATGTCCCTTCGTTTTTTCCCTTCTGACCGGTCTGGCCCCGCTTCTGACCCTTCTTGCAGTGTCCAAAGTCTATTCCTCCAGGCCATTGACCAGATCCTTGAATATCCGGCCTCTCTCCTCGTAGTTATTAAACATTCCCCAGCTTGCGCAGGCCGGAGACAAAAGCACAGCCTCACCGTCTTCAGCAAGCTCCGAGGATCTCTTCACGGCTTCTTCCATGGAAGAGACCATCTCGATATCATTAAACCCGTGCTCCCTGGCGCATTCGGCGATCTTATCGGCGGTCTGTCCCAGAAGCACAAGCTTCTTTACCTTCCCGTCGAAGGACTCGATCCATTCATCATAGGACGATTTCTTGTCGAAGCCGCCTCCGATGAGAACTGTCCTCTTTTTCATCGCCTTTATTCCCTTGATGGCTGCATCCGGATTTGTCCCCTTGGAATCATTATAATAATCAACCCCGCCGACTGTCCGCACATATTCGATCCTGTGCTCTACAGCCTTAAATGTACGGATCGTGTCCCTTATCATATCCATGGGCACACCGTAGGCAGAAGTCATCCCTATGGCAGCCATTACATTTTCATAATTATGGGTTCCTATAAGAAGCATATCATTTACATCTATGACATCCATGTCGTTATACATGATCATGTCGCCGTCCATATGGAGCACATCACACCCTTCCGAGCGCGCCCCTTCATAGTCTTTTCTTGTAAAATAAATGACCCTGCAGTCTGTCCTGGTACCGAAATCCCTTGTATAGGCATCATCGTAATTCAGGACGATCACATCATCCTTTGTCTGTCTTAAGGCGATGCGTTCCTTGACACTTACATAGTTTTCCATGGTGTAATGCCTGTTGAGATGATCCGGGGTTATGTTCAGGATCGCCGAAACCTTCGGTCTGAAGCTGTCGGTAGTCTCAAGCTGAAAAGATGATATCTCGGCCACCACTATACTGTCATCCCGGGTATCGGAAGCTATGGCGGTATACGGGTTTCCTATATTTCCCACGACAAAGGTTTCCCCGCCCTTTACCTTTGAATAATTACTGCATATCTCACCTACAAGCGTTGTGGTTGTAGTCTTACCGTTGGTTCCCGTGATCGCGAGCACGTCGCCCTTTGAGTATTCATAGGCAAGCTCGATCTCTCCGGTGATCCTTACGCCCTTATCCCTAAGCTCCGTCACGAGCGGATTGTCTATCGGCACCCCCGGTGAAAGTACGGCTTCATCCAGTGTATCCATCACATTCCGGGGAAGCTCGCCGACATAAATATCAACGCTCGTCTCCTCCATGAATTTTCTTTTTATATCATCTATGACAAGCTTGTCGTTCGAATCAAAAAGAGAGACTGCCACACCTGATCTTTCAAGTAATGCCGCGGCATTTATACCGCTTATCCCGCTTCCTATGACAAGTACGTTTTTGCGCTTATTCTCCATTATCTCCCCCGCTTTCTTAAATCGCGACAAATGCAGCCAGTATAAGGAGCACTGTAGTCAGTGTAAAAATAAGGACCACCTTTGTCTCACTCCAGCCCGACAGCTCAAAGTGATGATGTATCGGAGCCATCTTGAAAAACCTCTTTCCGCCGGTAGATCTGAAATACAGTACCTGTATGATAACGGAAAGTACCTCTGCAAAATAAATAAAGGCTGCTATCAAAAGATAGATGGGCATATTCATCATGATAAATGCCGAGGAGACAAAGCCTCCCAGAGCAAGTGATCCGGTGTCGCCCATGAAAACCTTTGCCGGATGATGATTATATACCAGAAAACCCAGAAGGCAGCCCAGAAACGCCATCGAGGCAGGAGCTATCCCCGCGTTTGTCACTGTCGAGGCCGCTGTCACAAAAACCGTTATCACAGCTGTCACCGACGCGGCCAGCCCGTCAAGTCCGTCAGTGAAGTTCGCACCATTCACCGTACCGCATATCGCGATGATCTCTATAGGTATGGCAAGGATACCGAGAGAGACGATGTAAGCCGTACCTCCAGTATTGAAGAAGGAGCTGAAGGGTATCCTCATATCAAATGAAATATTTGTAAAACACTTGACAGCAAAGAGCACTGCCGCCGCTGCCACTATCTGCATCAGGAATTTCTGCCAGGCTCTGAGCCCGAGGTTATGATGCCTTATGACCTTCAGATAATCATCAAAAAATCCGATAAGCGCGTAACAGATCACTGCCGTGAATACCGGGATGATATTCCTGTGATCCGAAAGATAAAAGCACATCACTGCTATCCAGGGGATAAGGAATATGATGCCTCCCATTGTCGGAGTGCCGTTCTTCGCCTTATGGGAAGCAGGCCCCTCTTCTCTCTCGGTCTGCGCCGCGCGGAGCCTCACAAGCATCGGCAGCACCAGGCGCCCGAAGATGACCGTTAATATAAAAGTTATGATAAATGGCAATACATATTCCCTCATAGTCAATACTCCAGATCAGATCTAACATTTTCATCAATCGGCATCAGTGTTTCCGGATCCAGAACCTCACCTGTATTAGGATCCAGGGGAAAACCTGTCCCGGGGTCATATTGTATCACATTTGGTGTATATATTTCATCTGCCGACACCATACCGCCATTATTCCCGTCTCCTGCGGCCCCATTCCCCGAAACACTGTTTCCGGAAACGGAATTCCCGGACACCGCATTTTCCGATACCGCATTTCCCGAAACCGCATCCGAGCCTATGAAGAAGGAAGCCTCCGCATCCGAGAGCTCCTCCCTTTCCTCATCCGTGAGTGCCACCGTCGGGAAGATATTCATATAAGGGAGCACCTCAGTCATGATATCCTTGCAAAGCAGGGTGGCAAGTCTTGTGGAATTTGACTGGTCCGGATGATTCGGATGATCGATCACCACATAGCACAAAACCTCCGGATCATCAGCCGGCACATATCCCATAAATGAGATAAGATAATTCTTTGCCGATCTCGGGAGCTTCTCCGCAGTCCCCGTCTTTCCGCCCATTGTATATCCGGCCGGCCGCGCAGTCCATCCTGTGCATTCCTCCGGATCGCTCATCACAACTGCATTGCAGTCATCCCTGACCTGGTCGGAAACCTCATGTGATATGACCTGCTTGATCTTCTTAGGTTCGAATTCCTTTACCACAGCTCCTTCCGAGTTCACTACCCTGCTCACAAGATGAGGCTCATAATAATCACCGCCGTTTATGAGAGCGCTGAAGCCGGAAGCCATCTGTATCATGGAAACATTGAAGCCCTGGCCGAAGGAAGCAACAGCAAGATCCGTCTGTCCCATTTTTTCCGTAAATACATTCGCGGCCCCGTTGACCTCTCCGGCAAGATCTATGCCTGTATAATTACCGAAGCCGAAATTCCTGTTATACCTGAGCCACTCCTGCTTGCCCATAACAAAAGCCACATCCATCAGCACCACGTTGCAGGATTTCGCTATGCCCTCTTTTACAGACAACGGTCCATCTCCGAACCTGTTATGGCAGTGTATCGTATGTCCCCCTATATCGAGGGCCCCGTTGCAGACATATACCTCATTTCCCTTTATATTGGCCGAATCGATCGCCGCAGCCACCGTAAAGGGCTTCATTGTGGATCCGGGCTCGTAGGTATCCGATATGCAGTAATTCTTCCAGACTGCATTTTTTATTATCGCATTATCCGACAGAGACTCGTTGGTTACAAGCTCCAGAAGATCTATCTCATTATCCGAGACCTCATTCATGGATACCCCTATGGCCTCGGCAAGATCCGACTTCGAAAGAAGGCCTGCATACTGGGTAAGGTCAACCCCCTCCATATTCTGGGGATCATTAAGATCAAAGGCAGGATAACCTGCCATGGCGAGGATCTCTCCGTTGTTGGGATTCATTATGATGACTCCCACATTGTCCGCTGCAGGACCCGTGCGGTATGCATTGCGGTTCTCATCGGCAAACTCTTTTATATGCTTTTCGACTATGGACTGGATATTGGTATCCAGGGAGGTTACGAGAGTATACCCGTCATCCGCCTCCTTTACGGTACGTGTAAGCGTCCCGTCGGAATTCAGATATCCATACGACCTGCCGTTAATCCCGTTCAGGGTATCATTATAGAATTCCTCAAGTCCGTACTGTCCCTCATTGCCGGTCTGCACAAAGCCTATTACATCACAGGCCAGAGTATTATAAGGGTATTTTCTCTTATATTCCTCCTCGAACCATATCCCGTTTTTTACAGGATCGATCAACTCTTCAGCCTCTTTGTCCTTCCCGTCCTTCCTGAGCTGGCTCCTCTTTGCATCATTTGCAGAGACGGCTTCATCGATCATCTTGTTGTAGTTTTCTATCCTGCTGCTCTCAAGCTGCTTCAGAAACTTTTTGTAGGAAGCCCCCGGATTCTTTTCCACATAGCTTCTCACCTCATCTATATCCAGCTCAGCAAAGGCCTTCTGAAGTATATCAAGCGTGGGTCCCACATGCACTCCCTCGTCTACATTAAGGAGCTTTGAATCGATTATCAGATTGTATACCTTTTCCGAATATGCAAGTACGGTCCCGTTCCTGTCCTCTATGGAACCGCGCTTGAAGGGAAGCGTCGTGCTGTCGTAGGACTGCTGGGCAAGAACCTGCTTTTTATATGCTTCGCCGTTATCGCGGTTTATGTGTGCTATCCTTATAATAAGATATGCAAAAGCCAGTAGTACCAAAAAAAACAGCACTACCAGCTTTTTTTGCATAGAGGAGGTGAACTTTCTTTGCTTATTACTTGCCATTATTCAACTGGGATATCCTTATACTGCCTCACATAATCCGAATCTTTGCTCTCCGTCACAGCCACCTGCCCTGAATCAGGATATTTCATATGGAGCTCGTTCATAGCGATCTTTTTGATCTCCTCCATATCCACATTACCGATTATCCTGTCATATTCCTCATCATTTTCAAGCTTTAATGATGCCACCTTGCTCTGCAGACCTTCCACTGTCTTCTGCTTTTCTGTGATCTCGTTCCTGAGATTTATGTACGCAGTACAGCCGACAAAGAGTACTATGGCCATGACCAGCAAAAAAGCAACATACCCCAGATTCATATGCGCTGCTTTCTCACGGTTCTTTTTTACAGTCTCCGAGACAGGCTTTTTAAAGGGAGCGCTGTAATCCCTTTCTATCTCTCTGACGGTATTTCCTTCTACAATGTACTCTTTCATTTTTTCTCAAATATCCTCAGCTTCGCACTGTGCGCCCTCGGATTCTCCTTCAGTTCCTTATCGTCCGCTGTTATGGCTTTTTTATTTATACATCTGCCCCTGCTCTGCTTCCCGCATACGCAGACCGGAAAATCAGGGGGACAGGTGCATGGATTTTCATTTTTTCTGAAGTTTTCCTTCACTATCCTGTCTTCCAGTGAATGAAAGCTTATTACCGCGATCCTTCCCCCGGAAGATAAAAGATCTATCATTACATCAAGACTGTCACTCAATACATCAAGCTCATGATTCACCTCTATCCTGAGTGCCTGGAAGGTCCGCATTGCCGGATTCCCGCCGGCATGTCTCGCCCTGCCCGGCACCGCCTTCTCTATGATCTCACAGAGCTTTGAGGTAGTCCTGATCTCTCCGGAGCCGCGTTCTCTCACTATCGCTTTTGCTATGGATCCGGCGTACCGCTCTTCGCCGTAATCCTTTATAATCCTGTATAGCGCGCTCTCCGTACTGTTGTTTACTATATCTGCTGCTTTAGTCGAGGAGGTTTTGTCCATTCTCATGTCCAGAGGCCCGTCTTTCATATAGGAGAAGCCCCTGTCCGCATCATCGAGCTGATGTGATGAGACACCGATATCAAGGAGGATCCCGTTCACTTCATCGATGCCGAGATCATCCATGATCTTTTTTATATTCCGGAAATTATCCCGGATGATAGTGACCCTGTCACCATATTCTTTCAATCTCTGACCCGCAGCTGCTATGGCTTCATCATCCTGATCTATGGCTATCAGTCTTCCTTTTTCAGAAAGCCTTCCGGCTATGAGTGCCGAATGACCGCCTCCGCCTGCGGTACCGTCCACATATATGCCGTCAGGAGTTATATTAAGACCCTCTATGGTCTCTTCCGGGAGCACCGGTATATGCGAAAATCCCATCATGCTCCTTTACAGGGATAAACCCATCTCCTCCAGCTTCAATGCCACTTCATCCACATCTATGCTTTCCTCAGCGGCATCATATCTTTCCTTGCTCCAGATTTCTATATGATTGCCTACACCGACCAGGACCACGTCCTTTTCCAGTCCTGCATGCTCCCTGAGCGGTGCGGCTATAAGTATCCTGCCCTGTTTGTCAAACTCACTCTCCTGTGCCGATCCCAGGAAGAATCTCGATATTGCGCGACTTGCTTTATTGGAGAGGGGGAGAGCACGGATCTGGTCGCCAAGAGCCTTAAAGTCTTCTTCGCCGTATACAAAGAGACAATCATCATACCCTTTCATGACATAGAAGTGCTCTCCCAGGTTATCACGATATTTCGCCGGGACGATAAGCCGCCCCTTGGCATCGATTGTATGGTTATACTCGCCAATGAACATTTCCGGAAATTCACCACTTTAAACCACTATCATGGATTTATCACCCACTTTTTACCACTTGTGTGATAATAATATCCCTTTTCAGGATGTTATGCAAGCACTAATTTGAAAAAGTGCACAAAAAAACACGCCCTGAAAGACGTGTTTTTTGTGCATTATTACCATATTTTGTATTTTTTCTCTATAATCCGTACAATATCTTGTGCTTTACTGCTTTTGTAATTTTTTTCTGTAATATATCTCCATTACCGCCGCCGCAGCCACCATAAGGCAGGCCATGACCATGGAAACCGGTATCTGTGTGCCCGTGATATAGAGCTGATCCGTCCGTATGGATTCTATCCAGAACCTTCCTATGCCATATCCTGCGATATACAGACAGAATATCTCTCCGGAGAACTTCTTATGCTTTCTGTACAGATACAATAATATGAGAAGCATCAGGTTCCACATGGATTCATAAAGAAAGGTCGGATGCACCTGGATGAAATTCTCTCCTGCTCCTATGGTACCGGCAAGTGCCGGGCTTATATCCCTCGGCCTTACAGCATCAATGGGAAGCCTCATGGCAAAAATATTATCGGTATATCCCCCGAAAACCTCTCTGTTAAAGAAATTCCCCCATCTCCCCAGGGCCTGTCCCACCAAAAAGCCCAGCGCTATGGAATCCCAGAGCTCCAGAAAACCCACCTTTTTGATCCTGCAGTAAATAAAGATAGATATGAAGGCTCCTATCACTCCGCCGTATATAGCCAACCCTCCCTGTCTTATATTGAAAATCCGGACAGGATCATCCTTATAAAAATCCCATGCAAATATTATGTAATAAATCCTTGCGCCTATGATGCCGCAGGGAATCCCTATCAGTGCAACATCCCATACCGCCTCCTCAGGAAGACCTCTGCTCTTTCTGTCGTGTACTGCAACAGCAACTCCGAGAAGCATGCCGACGGCAATGACGACACCGTACAGGGCTATGAAAAAGCCAAATACCGTAAAGCCGCGTGGAACATCATGAAGATAAATATTCAGATTCGGGAATGCTATATCATTAATGCCCATATCACACGTTGAATTTGAAAAGCACCACATCTCCGTCCTTTACGACGTAGTCCTTCCCCTCCTGTCCGACAAGTCCCTTTTCCTTTGCGGCGCTCATTGAACCGCATTCGATGAGGGTATCATACGGTACGACTTCCGCTTTTATGAATCCCCGCTCAAAATCGGTATGTATCTTACCGGCTGCCTGAGGAGCTTTTGTTCCTTTTTTGATAGTCCAGGCCCTTGATTCATCCTCTCCGCAGGTGAGGAATGAAATAAGTCCAAGGAGCTCATAACTCGCCTTTATGAGCTTATCAAGCCCGGATTCCGCAAGGCCCAGATCCTCAAGAAATACCGCCTTGTCTTCATCGTCAAGCTCGGATATCTCCTCTTCTATTTTGGCACAGATCACATATGCGGCCGAGCCCTCTTTCTCTGCAAATTCCCTTACTTTGGAAACATATCCGTTTGATGCGCCGTCATCGGCGAGATCATCCTCACTGACATTCGCCGCATATATGACGGGCTTGGCGGTGAGCAGGCTGTAGCCGCGCATCAGAGCCTCCTCTTCCTCATCCTCGATACTGAGGCTTGCGGCTCTCTGTCCTTCTTCCAGAGTTTTTTTCAGTCTTTCAAGCAGCGCAGCCTCCTTCTGATACTCCTTCTGGGACTTTGCTACCTTGCCTACCTTGCCGAGTCTCCGCTCCACCACCTCGAGATCCGCCATCTCGAGCTCCACATTTATCGTATCGATATCACGAATCGGATCTACGGATCCGTCCACATGGACCACATTGGGATCCTCAAAGCACCTCACCACATGGATTATCGCATCGGTTTCCCTGATATTTGCAAGGAACTGATTTCCGAGTCCCTCTCCCTTTGAAGCTCCCTTTACAAGTCCTGCGATATCCACAAATTCTATGACCGCATGGGTTACTTTTTTTGAGGAATAGATCTCCCCCAGCTTATCCACCCGCTCATCCGGCACGGGCACTACTCCCACATTGGGATCAATGGTACAAAACGGAAAATTAGCCGCCTCCGCTCCTGCCTTTGTTATCGAATTAAAAAGCGTGCTTTTCCCCACATTGGGAAGCCCGACGATTCCTAGTTTCATAATATTTCCTCCATGCCCGTTTTACGGGCTTTCTGGCGTTTTACAGGAAGGGTTTACGCCCTTTTTACGCCCTTTTAAATAGATGTTTACGCCCTTTTTGATTGAAAGGGCGTAAACCCTATCATTAAATCAAGCAATAATAGCTGTAGTTTTTCCTTGTGCTTTCATGGCTTCAAATACCGATTCCTCAGACGAACCAACATATGTATCATTCGTTGTCGCAAGATGTTCATGGCCAAGGATTTTCTGCACCGTCTTAGGCTTCACGCCGTTTTCAATAAGCATCGTCGCCAGAGTATGTCTGAACGTGTGCATACTGATATGCCTAATGCCAGCCTCATCACACAGTTTCCATAAATGAGTGTCATAAGAACTGTTCTTTGTAGGCATCCCCGTTCTATAATTAACAAAAACGAGGTCCTTCATATTAAGATATCGTGTGTTTTCAGTACGCCTGTCCTTAAAAGAAAGAACCTGATTCAATTCTTCAGACTCATATCTGACATTACGATTATTGTACAGTCTTTTAAGAATATTGAATACCTCTTCTGTCATAGGAATCGGTCTGTAACCCGCTACCGTTTTAGGGGGGCCCGCTTCCCAGGTACCTCTGTCATAGCGATACGAAAGGGTTTTGTTAATATCAATGATACCCTTGTCGAAATCTACGGAGTCCCAACACAAACCTACAATTTCAGACGTACGGCACCCTGTAAATCTAGCGACTCGAAATACATCGTAATTATGAGACCGTTTCGCTACCTCAAAAAATCTTTCTTCTTCATCAACCGTAAGAAAATCATCGGTTTTTGTTTTCGGGGGACGTTTTGCATTCAAACCATCCATAGGATGAACAGAAATAATCCTATTAATACGGGCAGCCTTAAACATCGTTCCCATCGTAATGTACGTCTGATAAATCGTCGAGGTGGCATAAACGCCCTTCATATTATCAAGCACAGCCTTACAATGAATCTGAAGGACATCCTTGACTTTTATTCTTCCCATTACAGGCTGAATATTAAATTCGTATCGTTCTCTATAATTACGCTTTGTATTATAGGCGCGGTCCGAAAGGATATTCTTCATCCAGAAATCAAACCACTGGTCAACCGTCATATCCGAAAGAACCTCGAGGTCATCATCTCTCTTCATTATCCCTTCTGCAGCCAAACCAAATGGTGAAAGTACCTTGAGATTAGCATCCTCATGTTTAGCTTTATCAAGCCAATTCCTTGCTTGTGGAAGGCTGTCAAAATATTTCTCTATTCTTTTACCTGTCTTGGAACGGTACCTTGCAGAGTACTTTCCGTCCTTTCTTTGCGAGAGCCCTCTGCCCAACTCTCTTCCTCTCAAATCTTTTCCCATATAGAGCTCCTTTCCAAGGAAATGAAGCTCGGTATAACTTTAATATCATACCATTTTAGCCCCATTTCCTCAAGACTAGTTTCATTTTTTAGTTGCCAATATTCCTTGAAAAATCAATAGTTTTCAGACTTCAAGGGTGCTGCTGATAAACTGTTCAAACTCTTTCCTCTTAACCAGCTTTCTTGCTCCGACAAACAACACAAACGGGCAGTTTGGTGTCTTAAGGAGCTTTTCAATTTTGTTTTGACCAATATTGCTATATGTAGCCGCCTCAGAAATCGTAAGTACTGCCTTGTGTTGTAATGGAACACTCATCTCTCGGAAGTTTGACAGTCTAGCCTCATAAATCTTAGTTCATCATACCCCTCAATCCC
>CAMUZQ010000009.1 GCA_947165275.1 uncultured Lachnospiraceae bacterium
ATCAAAGATGCAAAATGAGCCCTTTGGCTCATTTTGAGCCCCGTTTAGGAGCGCCATGCGCGACTGGGGCCGGGAAAATGAGCCCTTTGGCTCATTTTGAGCCCCGCTTAGGAGCGCCATGATCAAAATATTTTATATAAAGGCTCATTGTGTGGTATCATACCAGCATGAGCCTTTTTTTATTTGCAGTCGCGATCATCCTGATCATTGCCGGGCATATGGTGAAATCACTCAGACAGAAGCAGTTTGCAGACTTTTATGAGGATGTGAAGCTTTCTGTCTTTAATGAAGCGCTTGCTGCCGGATATATAGTCAATCTCGCGGTTCCCTTCAGGCTCGGAGATCTTTTGAGAGCCTTTGTCCTGGGACGGAAAATGAAGAACGGTTTTTCCTTCGCTTTTGCGACTGTCATCGTGGACAGGATCCTTGATGTCATAGTTGTCGGCTTCATATATCTCATTCTTTTTCTGATCAGTCCGGAAAGCTCCGATGATGCGGGAAGATCCGCGATCTTTTACGTGATCCTGTCACTGGCCGCCATTATCATGCTTGCAGTGGTGACATTTGCCAGGAGGAGCGTTAAGAAGATAATAAGAACCTTCACGGGCATATTTAATGAAAAGATAGAGCTTACGCTCATGTTCTTCTTCTGGTCCATCATCACGGCCTTCAGGGATATAGTGATCAGGATAAACAAGAAAAAGCTGCTCCTGCTCACCCTTATAATGTGGGGGCTCTATACTGCCTCGTATTACATGATCTCGCTGGTGATAACCCTGATGGGAGGAGAGGCGACCCTCATGTATGTATTCTCCTACCTTTTTTCCAGCTCGAGCATAGATAAGGGAAATCTGACAAACGCCTACACAGACGGAGTCATGGTCGTATATCTGGCCCTGTCGGCGGCTGTCCTTTTCGTCATAGGGCTCATATCCTCACGCATGAATGAAAATGCCGAGGAGGATACAGCCGAAAAGACCATGATGCTGCTGCCCCAGGTGCACGAATCAGACAGGAGGAGCTTCCTTGAGAATTATTTCGAGGGCGACAGGCATGCCTATGTAAGAGGCTATCTGGAGGCGAACAGCGACATACAGATAATAAGCGATCATTCCGCAGGTTCAAATGCCACCACCCTTCTTGCGATCAAGGACAACAGGACAATATTCAGGAAATATGTGGTAGGCGCGGATGCAGGCAAGCTTCACGACCAGGTTGAATGGATAGAGCGGCAAAAGGAAAAGCTTCCGCTTCCGGAGATCCTTTTTGAAAAAAGGGGGGAGGGCATGACTCTGTACGACATGCCTGCAGTTACCGGGGCTACGGGGTTCTTTGAATATATCCATACAAATCCGCTGGATAATTCGGTGGAGATAATAAGTAAGGCTTTTGACCGGCTTGAGGAGGGACTGTATTCCGAAAAAGGCGGTACGGCTGCTCCGGAGTTGATAGAGGAGTATATAGAGAAGAAGATAAATAAGAATATAAGGCTGATAGAGTCCAATCACAGATGGGCAGAGCTCCTCAGATATGAAGAGGTGGTCATAAACGGGAAAAGGGTCAGGGGCTTTCCTTATCTGAAGGAGGCGCTGTCTAAGGAGAATCTGAAGAGGATATTTGCTTCGGATACGGTATCGGACATACATGGGGATATGACCGTGGAGAATATCATAACGGTTCCCCCGTCGGAGAAATACAGCGACGGGTACTACCTCATCGATCCGAATACAGGAAACATCCTGAACAGCAGGTTTATCGATTATTCAAAGCTTCTTCAGTCTCTGCATGGCGGATATGAATTCCTTATGCGCACGGAAAGATGCAGTATAGAAGGGAATGAGATACGGTTTATGTCGGGGATATCCAGAGCCTACAGAGATCTCTACAGAGAGTACAGAAGATACCTTGATGACAGGTTTAATGAGGCAGAGATAAAGAGTATTTATTATCATGAGATCGCAGACTGGCTGCGGCTTATGCCCTATAAGCTTGAGCATGACGAATCAAGGGCAGCGATCTTCCTGGCAGGGATGCTGCTTTCTGCAGATGATATTTTTATTTGACAAAACCTGCTTGTTTTAGTATAGTCCAAATGTTATAAATTATGTCAACATAGCATAGTCTTTATCCGGAGGTGCATATATTGCATGGCCGGAGGTTTTGGATAAAAAAGAGGAGCAGCATAAATTGAGAAAAAACATTATCAAAAAGAGTGGAGCAGTCTGCATGAGTATGGTTCTTGCGACTGCTTTTTTATTTGGATGCACGGCGCCATGGAGCAGTGCAAAGGAAGGTGAGGCGACGGTGTCCGAGGATGAGGGAAAGATCCAGGTAATGGTCAGTACACCGGAGATAAAGGATCTGTCCATAAGCTCAAATTTCGCCGGAAAAATAACTGCGGAAAGCGAAGTCAAGGTAATGCCTCTGGTGGGAGGAGAGGTGATCGAGAAGAACTTCGAGGTTGGAGACCATGTAAATGAGGGAGACCTTTTGTTCAAGATAGATGATGAGGCACTGCAGATCGCTGTAACCCAGGCGGAAGCATCGCTTACATCAGCAAAGGCCGGACTCTCCACAACCCAGGCGAATGCCGAGGCAACCATGGCGCAGTCCAATGCAACAAGGGCGAGCGCAACAAAGTCGGTAGGAGAGATACCCTATAATGCGCAGTCGATGAATGTTTCGGTCGACACTCAATATGTCAATAAGAGAGCTGCAAATAATTCGCTGAAGAATGCTGAGGATAAGGTTGAGATAGATGAACGCAGCCTGAGGGATTATAAGGACGCCAGGGACGCTGCAAAATCCGCAAGAGATACTGCGGAGGCTGAAATGAAGGCTACAGATCCTGAGTCTCCTGAATATGAGGCAAAAAAGGAGGCCTACGAGTCTGCCAAGACGCTGTATGAAACGGCCAAATCCAGGGTCGAGTCCGCTGAATATACACTGGACAGCTCGAAGAGATCCGCAGATAATGCCGAGATGCAGTATGAGCTCAGCAAGGAAAACTATAATCTCTCTCAGATGCAGAGAGATAATTATAACACATACACTGTCCCCACGACTCTTTACGGCGCCTACGCCTCTGCTGTGGGAGCAAACGCTTCGGATGTGAGCGCGGCCAATTCCATAACGACCTCTACGGCCACCGTGAAGCAGGCACAGGCCAGTCTGGCCTCAGCAAAGCTTAATCTGGAGCATGCTACGGTTACATCCCCTGTCAGTGGCACCATCGTCGCCATAGATGTTTCACTGCACAATATGGCGAGCACACAGAACTCTGCATATACGATACTCAGCGATGATCCGTGCAAGGTCGTTTTCTATGTAGCGGAGGAAACGGTGCACAATGTGGTTCCGGGCAATGCAGCAACGATAAACAAAAACGGCAAGGATTATCCGTCAAGGATATTGAATGTTTATGATACCATCGATCCCACAACAGGTCTTTTCAAGGTAGAGGCTGTAGTCAATAACGGAATAAATGCATCGGATCTGATCGCAGGCTCCAGTGTTACACTAAAGACTGTTACAAGAAGAAGCGAGAATGCGATGACGGTTCCGATAAATGCAGTTTATTATGACGGAGATCAGGCCTTCGTCTATATAAATGACGGAGGAAAGGGAAAGAGACTGGATGTGGTCACGGGTCTGTCTGATGATGAGAGCGTGGAGATCACGGAGGGGCTTGAGCCTGATATGCAGGTAGTGACTACCTGGTCGGGGAGCTTAAGAGATGATGCGCCCCTTGAGATCCTTGAGGATCAGTCGGTTGAGAAGAAGGAGGCAAGAACCTCTGCAGGAGCCGGAGTAGAAGAATGAAGACAATAATAAAAGGAGTACTTGACAGACCGGTTTCAGTAATAGTCACCATATTGGCTCTTGCGGTATTTTTTGTTACTTCCCTGACCAGCATCTCACTCAAGCTGATGCCGAATATGTCAATTCCCGTAATGGTTATCTCGGCCATATATCCCGGAGCATCTCCGGAGGAAGCGGATGAGCTTGTGGGTGATAAACTTGCAGAAGCCTGTGAAACACTCTCGGGAATAAAGACGATCCACACCCGCTGTACTGAGGGTAATGCAGCTGTAATGCTGCAGTATGAATACGGCACCGACATGGACAAGGCCTATAATGATCTACGGGCGGCTGTCGATGCGAAGAAGCCTTCACTGCCCAAAGAGGTCAAGGATCCCACTATACTTGAGATCGATACCAATGCCTCAGATGATATAACCCTCTCAATAACGGGGAACTCCGACGACGTGGATGTTCTTGAAATGGTAAATGATAAGATAGTGCCTGAACTTAAAAAGATAAGTTCACTGGCTCAGACTACCGTAAAGGGAGGAGATGAAAAATATATCAGGGTTCAGGTCAAACCGGAGTATATGATGCAGTACGGCCTGGATCTGAGCGGTGTGGCGACTGCCATCTCTAATACCAACTTTTCGACGCCTACAGGAACGGCAGACTATGGAGATCAGACAATAAACATGTCTTCACAGGTGAAATACAATGACCTCCCTCTTCTGGAGCAGGTTCCCATAACCACTTCAAAGGGCCAGATCATTCACCTGAACGACATAGCAAGTGTAAAATATGCAGTGTCTGATAAAACCTCACTCTCCAGATACAAAGGAAAAGAGGATGTAAGCGTAGGTCTCAAGAGAAAACAGTCAGGCTCCTCCGTGACGCTTTCGAGGAATGTTATGCCTGTGCTCGATGATCTGAGAGCAAAATATCCCGAGCTGAAGATAGAGGTGGTGGATGATGCTGCCGATACCATCCTGAGTACACTTAAGGGCGTGGCAAAGACCATGGTGGAAGCTATCTTCCTTGCCATGTTCATCATATTCGTGTTTTTCGGAGATATAAAGGGTTCACTGATAGTCGGTTCCACCATGCCTATTTCCATCATGGCTACGATCATATGTATGAACCTTGCCGGCTTCGCTTTAGATGTAGTTACCATGGCGGCTCTGATAATAGCAATAGGAATGATGACTGATAATGCGGTTGTTGTAATAGAGATGTGTTTCAGGCGCCACCAGGCAGGTCTTTCATTTAAGGAGGCCGCATATGAGGGAACCCGTATAGTGGTCAATGCCGTAATCGGCTCCACCATAACAACGGTGGTCGTGTATGTCCCCCTTGCCACTATGGAGGGACTGTCGGGACAGATGTTCAAGCCTCTGGGATTCACCATCATCTTTGCTCTGCTTGCCTCCCTTATATCGGCAATAACTCTGATACCTCTCTGCTTTTCGGCATATAAGCCTGTTGAGCACAGAGAGATCATTACCAACAGGATACTGAAGTGGCTTTCAAAACGCTACAGGAGGATTCTGAGATTTGCTCTCAAATGGAAGAAAAGCGTATTTTTGGGAGCTGTCCTGCTGCTGGCATTGACCGGATATCTTGCCACGATGCTTAAGACGGAGCTGTATTCCGGAACAGATGAAGGAGTAGTGGATGTCAGCATCACTTTCAGGCCGAATCTTGATATAGCTGCAATGGATGATACCGTAAAGGGGGTAGAGGCCTTTATAGATTCAACAGGGGTAATCAAGAATTATTCCACGAGGATCGAAAGAGACGAGGCTGCTGCCAGTATAAGCGCGTATAAAAATGATGAGACCAAGCTTACCACACAGGAAATAGTAGATGACTGGAATCTCGAACTTAGAAATTTTTCTCCAATATGTGAGGTAGAGGTTTCCCAAGGCTCCTCCACGGGAATGGGATCCATGTCACAATCCAGTACCCAGACCTATGACGTTACGGCAGATAATCTTGATAAGCTGAAAAAGAGCTCCGCAGAACTCCAGAAGAAAATGGAGGAGGTCGAAGGCGTACTGTATGTGACCTCAGAATTTGCAAACTCCGGAGCCAAGGCGGATGTGGTGATTGACCCGGTGCTTGCACAGGCGAAGGGCTTCTCGGCCAAACAGCTTGCAGGACTTGTCTATAACAATATGTCCGGAGTCAAGGCAACGGATATAAAGATAGATAATAAAAAATATGAGGTTTCGGTGAGATATCCAAAGGGATACTACGAGACAATAAGCGACGTAGAGGAAATGACCTTCACAAATTCAAACGGGGTGTCTGTGCCATTAAGCGAGGTGGGAAGCGTCAGATTCGAATCGGCGCCCCAGATGGTTTACAGGCAGGACGGACTGTATTCGGATGAGCTTATAGCTACCATGACGGCTGAAACCAGGGATGATGTGGTTGAAGTACTGGATGAGGTAGTAGACAAGGCCATAGAGGAAGATCCGGATCTTAATTATCTTCAGGATTCCATGAGCAGAATGATGAATGAAGAGTTTACCGCCATAGCAAAAGCCATATTCATTGCAGTATTCATGGTGTTCTTCGTGATGGCGGTGCAGTTCGAATCCATAGCGAATGCACTGCTCATAATGCTTTGTGTACCCTTTGCAGGGATCGGTTCGATCCTTTTCATGCTGGTAATGGGGATCAAGGTATCCATGGTATCCCTTATGGGAGTATTGATGCTGGCCGGTATCGTCGTTAATAATGGTATCATTCTCCTTGATATGACAATACAGAATCAGGATTCGGGAATGGATACCGTAGAGGCTCTGGTGGATGCAGGAAGCGGAAGACTCAGGCCAATCCTTATGACTACCCTGACAACTGTGATAGCGATGATACCTGTCGCTCTGGGGCTTTCAAAGGATGCAATGGCCATGCAGGGAATGGCAGCTGTAATAGTCGGTGGCCTGACGGCTTCCACAATGCTCACTCTGGTGCTGCTTCCTACATTCTATCTGCTGATGGACAGATTTAAGGTGAAGAGCGCGAGGTGGCGGGAGAAAAGAAGGGTGGCTCTGGAGGCAAAGGTTGCAGAGCAGGAGAAGATCCTTAAGGATCAGGAAGTAGAGGATGCCAGGGTCAATCTTGTATTTCCCATGGCAGGGGCAGGCACGAGATTTCTGGATAACGGCTTTGACTGTCCCAAGCCTCTTATAGACCTTAATGGAGAGCCTTTCTTCAAGAGAGCGGCGGATTCTCTCCTCGGTCATGTGAACTGTGAGAGGATGGTCTTTGTGGTCCTTAAGGAGCATATCGAGAAATTCGGCATAGATGCAAAGATACGTGAATACTATCCTGATGCAAAGATAGTAAGCCTGAAAAAGGTGCTTCCCGGCGCGCTTATGACGGCAATGGAGGGAGCAAAAGCCATACATAACGAGTATCCTGTCATTTTCACGGACTGTGATCTGGTATTCAGCTCAGAGTCTCTGTATGGGTTTTATAATAAAGACGATTATGACTGCGCCGGCACACTCCTGACCTTTAAGTCCGACCTTGACAGATACAGCTATGTGGAGACTGAGGAGTGGACAGACAAGAACGGCAATACCGTAAATATTGCAAAGACCACTGCGGAGAAGAAGGTGATAAGCGAGAGGGCCATCACAGGCGCCTACGGCTTCATCAACACCTCGGTATTCCTCAGATCAGCCGAGAAGTATATCAGGAACTGTCCTTATGATGAGTGCTTCATGAGCGGCGTATATAACGAAATGATAGCTCAGGGCATGAGAATAAGGGTATTTGATTCGGATATGCATATTTCCTTCGGTACGCCGGACGAGTATGAGGCAGCGAAAAAGCTGCTGGCAGAAGCGTCTGAGGAGAAGAGGGATACGACTGATGAGGCAGAGCCGGAGGAAAAAAACGGAACAGAGCCTGATAAACTGAACGCAGATAATAACGAAGAGCAGAAGACAGAGCAGAAGACAGAAAAGAAGACAGAGCAGAAGACAGAAAAGAAGGCAGAGCAGAAGACAGAAAAGAAGACAGAACAGAAGGCAGAAAAGAAGACAGAAAAGAAGGCGGATAAGAAGGCAGAAAAGAAAGCAGAGAAGAATGAGTAGGGGCTCTTATGAATAGCAGGAATTCAGGCAGGGCAATGATAATAAATAAAAACGGACTGATCTATAAGCTGGGCCTGAATTTTGCTGTCTTTCTTGTCGTCACTCTGATCATTTCCGGGGTTATGACATATTTAAGCCAGATGGCCATCTATAAAGACCAGTGCGGAAGGAATATAAAAAGTGTCGTGAATTATCTTTCTGCGCTTATCAAGGCTTCAGACAAGGAATTCCTCCAGTATAAAAGGTATTATGATGAGCATTATACCGAGGTTGATATTCCATATGATGCAAACGAATACATAAGCTACAGGGATGAATATGAGGAACTTTTTGCAAAGCATCATCCGGGGAAGACACTTGGGAAGGATATAAGCTTTGAAGAGCTTGATGAGGAGGTCAGGCGTGCATGGTTTATTTACATGCATCTGTACTGGCTTCTGACCTTTGAGCAGGCCAGGGCCAGCTTCAATATACCTTATACCTATGTGATCATTCCGGATGAGACTGAATATACTGTTGTATATATGCTCGATGCGGTGAGACAGAACCGGGAGGAGCATAATCAATTCATCAGAGAGCATCCCGAGTATAAGGCGCTGGATCATTATCAGGGTGATGAGAAGGAATATATGTATCTCGGGGATGAATTTGTAAATCCCTATGAGGACGGACCGGTCCTTTGGGAGACATGGGAGAAGGGAGAGGCCCAGGAGGGTTATAAGATCTGGCATAATCAATGGGGTGATACCTATGCTTATTATGCTCCCATTTGGGCAGACGGGGAAAAGGTGGGCCTTGCCGGAGCGGAGATCGATATCGCCGATGTCAATGAGGAGATCATCAGGAATACACTCAGACAGCTGGCTGTCATAGCCATTGTTCTCACGGCCTGTCTTGCAGTGGCCATATTGTTCATAAACAGGAAATATATATCCAAGCTCATACGGCTGGAAAACAGCGTAAAGGAATATACAGCCTCAAAGGATGCGTCCGTCGTGAGGGATATTGACAGATATGCGAAGGGAAAGGATGAGATAGCTTCCCTGTCCGGAGAGATATCCTCAATGATCCTCGAAATGGAGAATTATCTTAAATCCATCACAAAGATGGATGCGGCATTGACTGATGAAAAGCTTAATTCGGCCAGAATGACCGAGCTCGCCCAGCGGGATTCCCTGACAGGGATCAGAAATGCAAAGGCGTATGAGCTGGAGATAATGAGGCTTGAGCAGGAAATGAAGGACGGACTGAAGGACTTCGGTATTGCCATGGTCGACCTTGTCTATCTGAAGGGTATAAATGATACCTATGGCCATGAGCAGGGAAACCGGGCGCTGCAGAAGCTTTCCTATATCGTATGCCATGTATTCCAGCATTCGCCTGTTTTTCGGATAGGCGGAGATGAGTTTGCAGTGATACTTAAAGAGCATGATCTCGAGCACAGGGAGGAGCTTACGGACAGCTTCAGGAAATGGCTTGAGCAGCTGAATTCGGATAAAAGCCTTGAGCCATGGGAGATGATCTCGGCGGCGATAGGAGTTGCCATATATGATGAGACAGGCGATACTGATGTGGATAGTGTGAAAAAGAGAGCGGAAAAGCTCATGTATGAAGACAGAAGGCATTAATTTACTCTGAAAGTGTTTTCAATGGCCGCCGAAAACCGGGTTTGCTCGAGTTTTTGAGAGCGGAGAAGTCGCTTTTTATATGATGGTTGTGACAGGCAAACTGTAATGGGAGTTTAATTAAAGGAGGAGATCAAGATGGACAAGGCTTATGATGTAGTGGCATTGGGGGAACTGCTCATTGATATGACGAATAACGGAAAATCGGAGCAGGGCAATGCTTTGTATGAGGCAAATCCCGGGGGCGCGCCCTGTAATGTGCTCGCGATGCTGAAAAAAATGGGGCACAGGGTAGGCTTCATAGGAAAGGTAGGAGATGACATCTTCGGGCATGAGCTTAAGGCTGTGCTGGAGGAGACGGGGATAGACACCACAGGACTTGTGACAGATAAGGATACAAGGACGACTCTGGCATTTGTGAAGACCTTCGAGGATGGTGACAGGGATTTTTCATTCTACCGCAATCCCGGCGCGGATATGATGCTCAAAAAGAACGAGATCAGTGAAGAGCTTCTGAAGAGCACGAGGATATTTCATTTCGGCACTCTCTCCATGACCCATGAGGAAGTGAGGGAGGCTACGATATATGCAGTAGAGACTGCAAAGCAGGCCGGAGCTTTGATATCCTTCGATCCTAACCTGAGGGAGCCGCTGTGGAGGAGTCTGGATGATGCCAGAGAGCAGGTGCTTAAGGGACTGGAATACTGTGATTACCTGAAGATTTCCGATAATGAGATACAGTGGCTTACAGGTGAGGAGGATTACACAGGCGGGGTCAGGTGGATCCATGAAAGATATGACATACCTCTCATCACGGTATCCATGGGGAAGGACGGAAGCCGGGCTTATTATAAAAAAGACGGGACGGCTGACGGCTTTATCATGACAGAGGCTGCGCCTTTTATCCAGGAAAATACGATAGAGACAACCGGAGCCGGAGATACCTTCGGCGGATGCATGCTCCATTTCATTCTGGAAAAGGGGCTTGAGGGCCTGACAGAGGCAGATCTTCTGGAAATGCTGACCTTTGCCAACGGGGCGGCATCCCTTATCACTACAAGACGGGGAGCATTAAGGGTGATGCCTGAGAGGGAAGAGATAGAGGCACTGATAAAAGAAAGGTAAAAAGATGGCGTAGCCCCAGGGGCTACGCCATAAATTCTTTAAGCTCATCAAGCTTTTGTTCCATGGTCCTGCGTCCTGTGTCGTAGACCCGCTGGAGCTCATCCGGATCGTGCTCGGTATGATCGATATTCAGGGATGCGGGCGGCTGTATCACAAAGACATTTCCGTCTGCAGCGCACCTTCTTACATATGCCAGCTCTTTATTATACATGATATGACGTCTTGCCATTGCGCGTACTACTGCGGGATATTTCCTCAGGATGGCGCCTATGATATGCATGTTTCCTGCAGGAGACTTCCTGTAGTCTGAAGGCTGCGTCAGTATGACCACATTCTTTTCATATCCTTTTTGCTGCATGAACTTCAGCGGGATGGAATCCGTCATGCCTCCGTCCAGATATCTGTGCCCGAGTACCTCGACAGGCTTTGAAACTATGGGCATGGAAGCCGATCCTCTGAAATAGAGCATATCTATCCCTGAACCTTCCGGGAGCTCCTTGTATACCGGCTTGCCGGTATCCACATCAGTCATTACGGCGTATAGCGGCATGGGGTTTTTGCGATAGGTCTCAAGGTCGAAGGGATCATAATAAAAAGGGATCTTTTCATAACACATTTCCGTGCCGAAGAGGTTTCCGGTGAATATAAAGGACCATATGGAGCAATAGCGCCAGTCCCTGCAGAAGCGCTTATTGTATCTTAAGGCCCGTCCGATCTGCTTTGATTTCAGATTGCATCCGAATACCACACCGGCAGATACGCCTGCCGCCCCGTCAAATCCTATTCCGTTTTCCATAAGAACATCGAGGACACCTGCGGTAAACATCCCGCGCATCGCCCCGCCTTCCATCACTATACCTGTGCTCATTCTTCCTCCTCTATAAAGCGTAGTTGTATATCTGATCTGCTTTTTCCACGTTTCGCATCCGCCTGACAGTACTGCTCCTCTATGCAGCTCTTTTTTCTGACTTAAGCTTCCGTACCGCGCTTGCGAGCATGAGCTTGATACGGTTGAGCTGGTTGACCTCAGAGGCTCCGGGATCATAGTCTATGGCGACTATATTTGACTCCGGATGGAGCTCCCGTACTCTCTTTATCACTCCCTTGCCTACTACATGATTGGGCAGGCAGGCGAAGGGCTGTACACAGACGATATTGCTGACCCCGAGATGGATGAGCTCCATTATCTCTCCTGTAAGGAACCAGCCTTCTCCGGTCTGATTGCCTATATCGACTATAGGACGGGCAAGGGCTGCTATATCCGTTATCCTTGTGTGCGGCGTGAAATGCGCCGAACGTCTTAAAAGCCTTGTGGGATAGCTCCTCAGCCTGTTGATAGTCCATATAAGGAATTTATTAAGTCTCTCGGCCTTCTTTGACTGTCCGAGATAATCGCCCTTATATACCTGATTATAGAAGCTGTACCCGAAGAAATCTATGAAGTCCGGGACGACCGCCTCGGCACCCTCAGCCTCCAGAAGCTCCACCAGGTGGTTGTTGGCTGCGGGCATGTATTTTACGAGTATCTCTCCGACTATGCCTACTCTGGGCTTTTTCAGCTTTTCCTTTATGGGAATAGCATCAAATTCGGTGATTATCTTTTTGCACAGACGCTTGTATTTCCGATATGAAAGGCTCCCGGAGGCGAGAAAATCCTGAGTCTCTTTCAGGAGCTTCCGGTGAAGACTGTCAGCCGAACCCTTCTTCATCTCGTAAGGACGCATCCTGTAGAGGCACTTCATAAAAAGATCTCCGAACTCGGCTCCGTAAACCATCCTTACAGCAAGGGAGGCGCTTATATGGAAGCCGGGATTTGGCTCAAGTCCTACTGCATTCAGTGATATCACGGGGATCTGTTCCATGCCTGCTTTTTTGAGGGCCCGCCTGATAAATGCAACATAATTTGTGGCTCTGCAGCCGCCGCCGGTCTGGCTCATCATGACTGCAGTCCGGTTCAGGTCATATTTGCCTGAGAGCAGCGCCTGCATGATCTGCCCCACAACCATGAGGGAGGGATAGCAGGCGTCATTATTCACATATTTAAGGCCGACATTTACGGCCTCGTGACCGTCATTATCAAGGAATACCAGATTATAACCCTCAGCCTTCATGGCAGGCTCCAGGACATCGAAATGAATAGGCGACATCTGGGGGGCTATTATCGTGTAGCCGGCATCCTTCATCTCTTCGGTAAAGATCACCCTGCTCTGGTCGAGGGGGGTGATATTGCGCTTCGCAGCCTTCATATCCCGCACGCGGAGAGCGGCAAGAAGAGAGCGGACTCTTATGCGCGCGGCTCCGAGATTATTTACCTCGTCTATCTTCAGACAGGTATAGATCTTTTCGCCTGACTCAAGGATCTCTGCCACCTGATCAGTGGTAACGGCATCGAGACCGCAGCCGAAGGAATTGAGCTGGATGAGGTCTATATCATCCCTCTGCTTGACAAACTCCGCAGCAGCATACAGCCTTGAATGATACATCCACTGGTCTATCACCCTTAAGGGCCGCTCTACCTTTCCGAGGTGAGAGACCGAATCCTCCGTGAGCACGGCTACCCTGTGTGAGGTGATAAGCTCCGGTATGCCGTGATTGATCTCAGGATCTATATGATACGGCCGTCCGGCAAGGACTATGCCTCTGGCGTTGTTTTCTTTGATCCAGGCCAGGGTTTCCTCGCCCTTCTTCTGCACATCCTCCCTGAAGTGCGCCTGCTCCTCCCAGGCATCATATACTGCCCTTACCACCTCATCCGGCGGAACCTCCGGGAGGGCCTCTATCAGTCTCGGATATATATCCTCAGGACGATCAAAGGCCATGAAGGGATTGCGGAAATCAATATTATGGATCTTTATGTCTTCGACGTTATTCTTTATATTTTCGGAATACGAGGTCACTATAGGGCAGTTGAAATGATTGCCTGCCTCCTTGAATTCATTTCTTTCATAGAACAGGGAGGGATAGAAGATGAATCTGATCCCCTTGTTGATGAGCCATTGTATCTGTCCGTGAGCCAGCTTTGCCGGATAGCATTCCGACTCTGAGGGGATGGATTCGATCCCGAGCTCATAGATCTTATGGCTGGCCTGGGGCGAGAGGATGACTCTGTAGCCAAGCCTTGTAAAGAAGGTGAACCAGAAGGGGTAGTTCTCATACATATTGAGCGCTCTGGGAATGCCTACAGTGCCTCTGGGCGCATCATAGCCCTCCAGCGGTTCGTAGCCGAAGATACGCTTCATCTTCCATTCATAGAGATTCGGAACGTCGGTATTTGTCTTTGATCTTCCGAGTCCCTTTTCACACCGGTTTCCCGAGATGAAGGTACGTCCGCCCGTAAAACGGTTTATCGTCAGACGGCAGTTGTTTGTGCAGCCCTGGCATTTGGTCATGGAGGTGGTGAATTCAAGACTTGCGATCTCTGCTATGGAAAGCATGGAAGAGGGTACGCCCTCTGCATGACGCTCCTTTGCTATGAGGGCTGCTCCGAAGGCTCCCATGATGCCGGCTATATCAGGACGCACCACCTCGACTCCTGCTATATATTCAAGGGAGCGGAGAACGGCATCATTATAAAAGGTGCCGCCCTGCGCCACTATGACTTTTCCGAGCTCTTCTGCATCAGATACCTTGATTACCTTGAACAGAGCGTTTTTTATCACGGAATAAGCAAGACCTGCAGAGATGTCGTCTACTCCGGCACCCTCCTTCTGAGCCTGCTTGACCTTTGAATTCATGAAAACCGTGCATCTGGTGCCGAGGTCGATAGGATGGGCTGCGAAAAGTGCTGCCTGTGCGAAATCCTCGACAGACATATTGAGCGATCTGGCGAAGGTCTCAAGGAAGGAGCCGCAGCCGGAGGAGCAGGCTTCGTTGAGCATGACAGAATCAACGGTATTATTCTTTATCCGTATGCACTTCATGTCCTGGCCGCCTATATCCAGTATGCAGTCCACATCGGGGCGGAAATGAGCCGCTGCATAATAATGCGCCACAGTCTCCACCTCGCCCTCGTCAAGCTGCAGGGCGGACTTGATCAGAGCCTCGCCGTAGCCTGTGGAGCAGGCTCCTGCTATCGTCACTCCGGAGGGTTTTTTATTATAGATATCCTTTATCGCATTTATCGCTGTCATGAGCGGCGAGCCGTTGTTATTTGAGTAGAAGGAATAGAGCAGGTCGCCGTCCTCGGAAATAAGGGCGCACTTTGTGGTGGTGGAGCCTGCGTCTATCCCGAGATAGGCCGGACCCTTATAGGAGGACAGAGAGGCCTTTTGAACCTTTGCCTGTCCGTGTCTTTCGGTGAATTTTTTATATTCCTCCTCATCGGCAAAGAGAGGGTTCATCCTTGCAACCTCGAATTCCAGATGAATAGGGGAATTCAGCGCTTCGACCATGGATGAAAGAGGCCTGGTATGCTTATCATCATGATTCATGGCGGAGCCTATGGCTGCAAAAAGATGTGAGTTTTCAGGTATTATCGTATGCAGTCCGTCAAGCCTCAGAGTCCTTATAAAGGCATTTCTGAGCTCCGGAAGGAAATGCAGAGGGCCTCCCAGAAAGGCTACATGTCCTCTTATGGGCTTGCCGCAGGCAAGTCCGGATATAGTCTGATTGACCACTGCCTGGAAAATGGAGGCTGCAAGATCCTCCTTCCTGGCTCCTTCGTTTATGAGCGGCTGTATGTCGGATTTTGCGAAAACACCGCAGCGGGCAGCTATGGTGTACAGTGAACTGTAATCACTTGCCAGTTCGTTCAGGCCGGTGGCGTCTGTCTGCAGAAGAGAAGCCATCTGGTCAATGAAGGATCCTGTGCCGCCGGCGCAGATGCCGTTCATGCGCTGCTCCACATTTCCGTCCTCAAAATATATGATCTTTGCGTCCTCACCGCCCAGCTCTATGGCTACGTCAGTCTGCGGAGCGCATTGCTTTAAGGCTGTCGCGACGGCAACCACCTCCTGAGTGAAGGGAACATCTATCGCATTGGCAAGCGTCAGTCCTCCTGAGCCGGTTATCATCGGGGCAACCTGTATGTCGCCTGTTATGTTGAAAGCATCGGAAATAAGCTCGGCAAGAGTTTCCCTGATGTTGGCGAAATGCCTGCGGTAATCAGAGAAAATGAGGTTCAGATCCTCATCCATCAAAGCAACCTTTACCGTAGTAGAGCCGATATCTATACCAAGCTGATAAATACTGTCCATAATTACCTCTTATATATAATCTCTTTGAATCAAATCAAATCTAAATGATACCATAAAACAGATTTTTTTCAAAACGGACAGTTGGCAGGGAGTGTCGCCTGTGGAAAAAAGGACGACGGTCGATCCTGTCAAGAAAAAAACTTGACAGCCGAAAAAAGGTCTGTTATCCTATTAAACCGGTGCAGTGATCATGGAAAAGCTTATCGAGAGGGGGCTGCTGTATGATTATTACGGCGGGCTTCTTAGTGAAAAAAACAGACGGATATACGAGGCTGCGGCGATAGACGATATGTCGCTTGCGGAGATCTCGGACGAGATGGGGATATCAAGACAGGCGGTCTCGGAGACGCTTAAAAGGACAGACGATAAGCTTAGGGGATATGAAAAGGAGCTGCAGCTGATCCTTAAGGCCGGGAGGCTTGAGGAGGAGCTCGCAGAGCTCAGGGGAGCAGCCTTCGAGGATCCCATAGACAGAAAGAAACTAATCGAGATCATAAATAGGATAGAAGAGGCTATATAGTGGCATTTGAAAGTCTTAGTGATAAACTTCAGAATGTATTCAAAAAGCTCAGGAGCAAGGGAACTCTTACGGAGGATGACGTAAAGACCGCCCTTAAAGAGGTCCGTATGGCTCTACTTGAAGCCGATGTCAATTTTAAGGTAGTAAAGCAGTTTGTAAAATCCATTGAAGAAAAGGCCATAGGCACGGATATCATGAACGGGCTCAATCCCGGACAGCAGGTCGTCAAGCTTGTGGACGAGGAGATGACGGAGCTCATGGGGGCGGAGGCCGCGGCTCTTACCTTTGCGCATGCGCCTGAGCCTACAGTCATAATGATGGTGGGACTGAACGGAGCCGGTAAGACCACAACCTGCGGAAAGCTGGCGCTGCATCTGAAGAATAAGAGCAAAAAGACAATGCTTGCGGCACTAGACGTTTACCGTCCCGCAGCCATAGAGCAGCTGAAGGTGAACGGAGATAAGGTCGGTACGCCTGTTTTTGAGATGGGAACCGACAAAAGTCCTGTTGATATAGCCTGCGCGGCTGTTGAGGAGGCAAGGAAGACCCGTTTTGAGGTGGTCATACTGGATACCGCAGGCCGTCAGCAGATAGACGAGGCCCTGATGCAGGAGCTTCATGATATCAAGGAAAAGATACATGTGGACAACACCCTGCTCGTCGTGGATGCAGGAACAGGCCAGGTGGCAGTGGATGTAGCGACAGGCTTCGATGAAAGGGTCGGTATAGACGGTGTGATCCTTACGAAGCTGGACGGTGATACAAGGGGCGGCGCCGCGCTTTCCATAAAGGCAGTTACGGGAAAGCCCATAATGTTTGCGGCAAGCGGTGAGAAGCCTCAGGATTTCGATATTTTCTATCCTGACAGGATGGCAGGCCGTATACTCGGGATGGGCGATGTGCTCTCTCTTATTGAAAAAGCCGGAGAGGCCATAGACGAGGAGGATGCGAAAAAGGCTGCTGAAAGCCTTAAAAAGGGAAGATTCACCTTCAATGATTATCTGGACTCCATGAAACAGGTGAATAAGCTCGGAGGAATGGGCTCGGTCATCTCGATGCTGGGACTTGGAGGGAAGGGACTCCCTGAGGTTGACGAGACGATGCTCAAAAGAAATGAAGCCATAATAATGAGCATGACGCCTGCCGAGAGAGATGATCCGAAGCTTCTGAATCCAAAAAGAAAGAACAGGATAGCAAAGGGCTCCGGAGTGGATATCATGTATGTGAACCGTCTGGTAAAGCAGTTTGAGCAGATGCAGAAGCTCATGAAGCAGATGACGGGAGGCGGAAAGAAGAGAGGACGATTCGGGCAGATGGCGCAGATGCAGAATCTGATGCGTCAGATGAAGCTTTGAATATAATCAAAAAGTCAGATTATAACTTTATTTAATCAGGAGGAAAAGAAAATGGTAAAGATCAGACTTAAGAGAATCGGAAAGAAGAAGGCTCCTTTTTACAGGATAATAGTTTCTGATGCAAGGAGGACTACACACAGCACCTCACTTGCCGAGATCGGAACATATGATCCCTTAAAAGAGCCTGCCGAGGTCAAGATCAATGAAGAGGAAGCAAAGAAGTGGCTTGCAAACGGAGCACAGCCTACGGAAACAGTTGCGCGTCTCTTCAGGAATGCCGGCATCACAAAGTAATACCTTCATTCGGAAGCATATCATAAATCAACATCAAGCGGATGAATATGGAGGTGGATCAATGATGAAGGAACTGGTAGAGACCATTGCCAGAGCTCTCGTTGATAATCCCGACAAGGTAGTTGTCACTGAGGAGGAGAATGACAGAGAGATAAATGTGACCCTTCGCGTTGCAAAGGAAGACATGGGCAAGGTCATCGGCAGATCGGGACGTATAGCCAAGGCTATGAGATCCGTGGTGAAGGCTGCCGCAACTAAAACAGATAAGCATGTAAATGTGGATATAGCGGATGAGGAAGAGAGCTGAGCTGCTGTCTGTGGGACAGATAACATCCACCCACGGACTTAAGGGGGAGGTAAAGGTCTTTCCCACAACAAACGATCCCACAGCCAGATTCAGGGAGCTTAAAGAGGTGATCCTGAAAACGGCAAGGGAGGAGATACATGTAACCATTAAATCGGTCAGGTTCAATAAGAACCTGGCCCTTTTGAAATTCGAAGAGCTTGACGGGATAGAGGCTGTTGAAAAATATAAGGGCGCCTATGTATGCGTACCCAGGGATGAGGCCCAGATGCTTGGCCCGGACGAGTACTATGAGGCGGATCTTATCGGCATGGAGGTAAGATCCGATGAAGGAGAAAGGCTCGGAGCGCTGTCAAGAGTCCTTCATACCGGGGCCAATGACGTATATGAAGTCGAGACAGACCAGACAGAGCACAAGTCCTTTCTTATACCCGCGATAAAGGACTGTATAAAAAACGTGGACGTGGAAAACGGGATAATGATCATACACCTGATGGAAGGACTTTTGTGATGAGATATGAGGTGCTCACCATTTTTCCGGATATGGTTGATTCGGCCTTCCGCACGGGGGTCACGGGACGTGCATCGGGCGAGGGCATCATAGAGCTTGATACAGTCAATATAAGAGAATACAGCACTAATTCCTACGGCTCCATAGACGGATATACCTACGGAGGAGGAGCAGGTATGCTGATGCAGTGCGAGCCGGTATATCAGGCCTACAGGGAAGCCCTCCGCAGGACAGGTGCTCTTTGTGACAGCGGCTCTTCCGGAGCGGAGTCCGGGGAGGAGGCGCCGGCAAGGCCTGTAAGGGTGATATATATGACTCCTGTGGGAGAGGTCTTCGATCAGGCAAAGGCCCGGGAGCTTGCAAAGGAAAGAGAGCTCATCTTCCTCTGCGGACACTATGAGGGCATAGACGAGAGGGTGATCGATGAGATCGTCACCGACAGGATATCCATAGGGGATTATGTGCTTACAGGAGGGGAGCTTTCGGCTCTTGTGGTGATGGATGCTGTAGCAAGGCTTATCCCCGGGGTCTTGAAAAATAATGAATCTGCAGAGACGGAATCCTTCAATACCGGAGGCCTGCTTGAATATCCTCAGTATACAAGACCCGCTGAGTGGCACGGAAGGAAGGTCCCCGAGATCCTGCTCTCAGGAGATCACGGGCGGGTCGATGATTACAGGATGCACGAGATGAGGCGCGTCACAAAGAAATACAGACCGGATCTGTACAGGAAATATATGGAGGAAAGAGGGATTTACTGATTTTCTGCTTGATATGCGTACAGGGTTTGTGGTATCATCATACGGTTGCGAGACTTTGATGGTCCTCTGCCTGAGTATGCTTAAAGATACCGGTCCCGGTATAAGGGATATCAAAAGACAGGAAAAGCATGCGCTAAAAGGGTATGAACGTCGGATTTTTACATACAGGAGGGAATCAAAATGAATGCTGAGATCATTAAGGAGATCGAGGAAGAGCAGAAAAAGAAGGAAGTACCGGAGTTTAACGTAGGTGATACCGTAAAGGTTCACAATAAGATCCGCGAGGGAAACCGCGAGAGAGTACAGATCTTTGAGGGAACAGTACTCAAGAAGCAGGGCGGCAATACATCAAGAGCCACCTTCACCGTAAGAAAGATTTCAAACGGCGTCGGTGTGGAGAAGACCTGGCCCATGCATTCACCCAACATTGAAAAGGTTGAGGTCACCCGTCGTGGTAAGGTCAGAAGAAATAAGCTTTTCTATTTAAGAAAGCTTACCGGCAAGAAGGCCAAGGTAAAGGCTGCAGAATGAAATACCAAAGCTCATGCGCTCAGGTGCATGAGCTTTTGTTTTATAGTATAATCTAAGCCATGGCAAGAAAGAACAGTAACGGACTTGTATTTTATGAAAAGAAGAAGCTGATCTCTGCAAAGCAGATAGCAGCTGTTGTTTCATGGATCGCCATAATAGTCGGAGCGGTCCTGTTTGCATACGTGAGTGTCTATGCTCTCGGGGTCAGGACTACTGTCATAGGTGATTCCATGGAGCCGACACTGGTGAACGGTCAGGAGATAATGATAAACCGTCTGATCTATAATATTTTTGAACCGGGACAGGGAGATGTCATCGTGTTCAAACCAAATGGAAATGAGAACGCGCATACCTACGTGAAGCGTGTCGTGGCAGTACCCGGTGATACGGTCCGCATCATGAACGGGGTGCTGTATGTTAACGGGGAACCTACCGATCTTTTTTCGGATAATATAGTCAATCCCGGAGTGGCGGCGCTGGATCTTATAGTCGGTGAGGATGAGTATTTCGTTATGGGCGACAATCCGAATTCCTCCGATGATTCGCGTAATGCCAATATAGGAAATGTGAAGAGCAGCGCCATTATCGGCAAGGCATGGTTCCATATGGCAGGCGGACGGGAAGGTCTTGGGAGGATACATTAATGTCATTTAACTGGTATCCCGGACATATGGCAAAGGCAAAGCGTGCCATGATCGAGGATATAAAGCTTATAGATATCATAGTCGAGCTTGTGGATGCACGGGCGCCTTTATCGACAAGAAATCCTGATATAGAGGGACTGGGCAGGGGAAAAGAGAGGATAATGGTCCTTAACAAGGCAGACCTTGCCGATGAGAATATCACCTCCGAATGGATAGGGCATTTCAGAGAGGACGGATTAAGACCGGTACCCCTGGACAGCAGGGAGAAAAAAGGCTTTCAGGCAGTGATGAAGGTTATAGATGAGGCTGCTGCAAATAAAAAAGAAAGGGACCTGAAGCGGGGAATAAAAAACAGACCCGTAAGACTTATGGTTGCAGGAATACCGAATGTGGGAAAGTCGACCTTCATCAATTCACTTTGCAAAAAAAACATCGCCAAAACAGGAAACAGACCCGGAGTGACAAAGGGCAAGCAGTGGATATCGGTAAGGAAGGGAATAGATCTGATGGATACCCCGGGGATCTTGTGGCCCAGGATAGATGATGCCGTATCCCGCAGGAATCTCGCGCTCACAGGTTCCATGAATGATGAAGCGATAAATAAGGATGAGCTTATCGCAGAGCTTATCTCCATGCTTAAGGAAGAGATACCAGATGTTATGAATGAACGCTTCGGTATAGATCAAGAGGATGATACGATGGGAGTGCTTTACAAAACAGCAGAAAGGATGTCCATGCTCCGCGCACACGGGGAGCCGGACACAATAAGGGCTCAGGAGTATCTTTTAGGGGCATACAGGAGCGGGGAGCTGGGGAGGATATCTCTTGAGCGGCCGTAGGAGCAAAAAGGGAGGAGGAGCTTTGAGCTTCAGCCTCTATATACTCCTCATCCTTATCCTGGCTGTATGCTTAAGGGCCTTTGTGGCAGAGCGGGTCGTCGTTGTCGGGGAATCAATGGAGCCTACACTTGATAACGGCGACAATGTGCTGATAGAAAAAATAACCTGCAGACTCGGGAAGACAGACAGATATGACATAGTTGTCTTTCCGGTCGGCGATACGCTTCTGATAAAAAGGGTATACGGGCTTCCGGGAGAGACTGTGCGCATAGATGATGCGGGAGTGATCTATATCGATGACAAGCCCATTGAAGACAGATACGGCTACGAGCCCATGAGGGAGGCCGGCCGCGCAGGCGGCTACGGGGTCACACTGGCCGGTGATGAATATTTCGTGCTTGGAGACAACCGCAATAATTCGATAGACAGCAGGATGCTGGATGTAGGAAGCGTCAGGAACAAGAATATAAGAGGAAGGGTAGTTTTACGGCTTACGCCGTTTAATAAAATGGGTAAGACAGATTGACAGCCGAAGAGAAGGAAGCAAAGGCAAGGGCGAAGCTCCAAAAGGAGCTGGAGAGGCTTTCTGCCATGAAGGAATATGAAAGAAAGTATAAAAACGCCGGTTATATATGCGGCGTCGACGAGGTAGGCAGAGGTCCCTTTGCAGGACCTGTGATGGCCGGGGCGGTGATACTTCCCGGAGATTGCGAGATCCTGTACCTGAATGATTCCAAAAAGCTTTCACCCAAAAAGAGAGAGCTTCTGTATGAAGAGATATGTGAAAAGGCTTTGGCTTTTTCGGTAGCTTCAGTGGGACCTGAGAGGATAGATGAGATAAATATACTTCAGGCGACCTTTGAGGCCATGAGGGAGGCAGTAGCCGGATTGAAGGTAAGACCCGATATAATACTTGTGGACGCGGTGCATATACCGGATCTGGACATACCTCAGGAGTCAATAATCAAAGGGGATGCGAAGTCTGTTTCCATAGCCGCCGCATCTATTGTCGCCAAGGTGACGCGTGACCGGGCGATGCAGGAGTATGCTGCCCTTTATCCCGGCTACGGGTTTGAGAGAAATATGGGATACGGCACGGCCGAACACAGGGAGGCACTGAAGACCCTGGGAGCCACGCCTATACACAGGAAGAGTTTTATCCACGGTTATATCACGGAATGAATATAAGAGTCGCTTCAAATCTTTTAAATAACAATCAGGTGGCCGACACCTCACAGGCACAGCAGACACCGGCTGTAAGAGAAGGAAGCAGTCTTGCCCGGCAGATAGCCGACATGAATGTTGGGGATGTCTTTACAGGAAAGATCACCGATATAGCGGGACAGTCGATCCGTCTGTTATTATCCGATAAAAGCCAGATCTCGGCAAAGCTGTCGGCCATGATGAGACTTCAGGCAGGACAGACGATGTCCTTTGAGGTAACATCAAATGCAGCCGGGAAGGTGCAGCTGACACCCCTCTATGCCAATCTGGCCGGGGAGAATCAGGTCGCGAAGGCCCTGGGAGAAGCAGGGCTTCCATATGATGCAAGAACCTCTGAAATGGTAAAATCAATGATGGAGCAGGGGATGAAGATCGATGCGGACAGCCTGCTGGATATGGCAAGGACTGTCAGCAGCTATCCCGATGCGGCGCCGTCCTCCATAGTAAACATGAAGGCGCTTGATATACCGCTGAATCCGGAAAACGTACAGCAGTTTGAGATCTACAGGAATAATGCCCATCAGATCGCAGAGCACGTGGGAGGGATCGCAGGCGGTTTTGCAGAGGTAGCCGGAGAGTCCGTGGCTGTGAACAACATGCTGCTGGATATCTTCGTGGGGGATGCTGATCCTGCCATGGGTGAGCTTTTGAAGGAAGCGAAGATCATTGCGGCTTCCCCTGAGGCTCAGGAGGATGGGACAGAGACCCCGGTACCGGGAGAGAGCGGAAATCCTGCGGAGAATGCAGACGGTAAGGTCGCTCAGCCGGAAATGCCCGGAGCGCAGACAGAGCAGGTGAAGCAGGGAGAGGCTGCAGCTCCGGGGGAGAGCCCTTTGCCCGGCGCGGAAAACACTGCCCAGCCTGAGGTGACCATAAGGGATAATAGTGTAAAACAGAATTTCTACGGAGAGAATACCGTGACCGATACTCCTGAGGAGCTGTATGCCCCGGCGGAGAAGGAAAAGCTGGCTCAGGAGCTGAATAAGCTTGGGGTGCCCAAAAATCTCACCGACAGGATCGTAAATAATGAACTGAGTACCAGGGATACCTTGAATCTTATAAGGAATGCTGTTTCGCAGGGGAGCGAGGGACTTACCGGTGAGAAGCTTCAGGAATTTACCGAAAATGTGAAGCACCTGCTTAAAACACCTGAGTATTCCAAACTTGTAAAAAACGAGATAATGAACGAGCTTTTAATGAAGCCCGAGGAGGTGGCTGACAAGGAGAAGGTCCAGGAGTATTTCCAGAAGGTGGTAAGGGATACTGCCAGGGCACAGGAGATACTTCAGGCAACTGGACGGGGGGATACGACTCTTGCCTCGGCAAATCAGAACCTGCATGACAATATAGATTTCATGAATCAGATGAATCAGGTCTTCACATATATGCAGATGCCTCTGAAGATGGCATCGGAGGCGCAGCACGGGGATCTATATATCTATACAAACAAAAAGAAGCTGCAGTCCGGAGACGGAAATGTGTCTGCCCTGCTGCACCTGGATATGACCCATCTCGGCACAATGGATGTGCATGTGTCCATGAATCCGGAGGGAGTGGTAAATACTCATTTTATCCTGCAGGATGAAAGCATGATAGATTTCATAGCCGGGCATCTGCCGGAGCTTGATGAGAGGATAAACCGCAGGGGCTACCATATGCACAGTGATGTGTCGCTCAACTCCGAAAAGAAGACGGTCCCGGAGATAATGTTTGATAAAGGGAAGAATACGAGACTGATACAGTATACTGCATTCGATGCTAAGGCATAAAGCGAAAGAAGATGGCTGGAAGGAAAGAGAAGGATCTTAGAAATCTGACTGCGGTTGCCCTGTCCTATGAAAAGGGCGATATGGCGCCCACTGTTGTGGCCAGCGGCAAGGGCAGAGTGGCTCAGAAGATCATAGAGAAGGCACAGGAGAATTCAGTGCCGCTGCATGAGGACAGCAAGCTGGCGGAAACGCTTTCAAACCTTGAGATAGGAGAGATGATACCGCCTGAATTGTACGAGGTAGTGGCGGAAGTGCTCGTATTTGTCAATGATATGGAGAGGATACGCAGCAAGCTCGATGCCAGATAGGAGCACTTTCACGGGCTGTGCCGGACAATTAAGATGAACAGGAGAAAGCTTGGCGGAGAAAAGGAAAACAGGGCAGCGGCGTTTATTGAGGGCCAGGGCGGCAGGATAATCGAGAGAAATTTCCGCTCACGTATGGGAGAGATAGACCTCATCGCAAGAGATGAGGGAGCGGTCTGCTTTATCGAGGTAAAGTACAGGAGCAGCTTCTCCCGGGGGTATCCGGGGGAAGCTGTAGGAAAAAAGAAGCAGTTTACGATATGCAGGGTTTCCGATTATTATCGTATGAAGCATCATATGCCGGAGGACATCCCTTACAGATTTGATGTGGTGAGCATTACAAAGGATGAGATAATATGGCATAAGAATGCATTCGAATATTTATTGTGGTAAATGAAGCTGGATACAGGAGCTTTTCATCCGGTAATGTTTTGGAAGCGTTTATGAGAAGTATTCTATTTAAGGTAGGGATAATTGTTTTTATTACGATCAGTATTGCTTTTTTGTTCGGGATTTTTGATTCCTACAACATTGCCAGAAGGGAAGAGGAGGAAAAAGCGCTGGAGGTTGCGGAGAATGCCGCTCTTTTGATGAGCTCCGGATCAAACGAGGAGCTGACAGAATATCTGTATGATTATTGCATGATACATGCCGAAGAGATGGATGTCCCGACAGGAGCTGACAGGTCAGGTACGGAAAGATATGAGGAATGGCTTGACCGCCACGGGGATGTAATACGAACGTATATGCCCCGTGTAATTACCCTTGAGGATTTTAAAGAGCTGGATGATGAGACTCAGAAAAAGTACGCAGAGTGCTGGTACAATATCATGCTTTCAGGGATCGACCTGGTGGCTGACCATGCTTCCCTGGAAAACGGGGACAGTGTCAATATCCTGATCTATGATTACATTGATGGGAAAGCCATCGCGTTCATATTCACCTCATACAGCAGTTTAGGAGCGAAGGCTCTGGGAGTGACCGTGCCCTTTACTCTGGAGAAGCATCCCCGTGTGTCTGAGATACTTAATACACATGAGCCTGTTTCCAGCGCAGAAAGGATAAAATATACTACTGACGGGACCGTTCATTTATACGCGCCCACTCCTCTTATCATAAACGGGCATTTTAAAGGGATAGTCGCTGCAGACTGGCTGTGGGAATCCTCGCATAAAAGACTTATATCCCGGAGTCTTGAGATCGCTTCGAGGACTCTTGTCTATACGCTTCTTGCTGACATCTTTCTTATGATACTCGTGGGCATAAGGATCATTGCTCCCATCAAAAAGCTTCAGACTCAGATGATGGATTATATTGAGAATAAGGACAGCGGCTCCGTTTCCAAGGCGCTTGAAAAGCTCAAAGCAAGAGGTGATGAGATTGCGGAGCTGTCGAATGATTTCATCCTGCTTTCGGACGAGATCGACCGTTATGTGGAGGAGAGGGCAGAGAACGCGAAGGAAAGAGCGGCTTTGGATACGGAGCTCGGGATCGCCTCGATGATACAGGAAAGTGCGCTTCCCAGCGAGTTTCCAGCCTTTCCCGAAAGAAAGGAATTTGATATATATGCATCGATGACACCGACCCTTGCTGTGGGCGGAGATTTCTATGATTTCTTCCTTCTGGATGATGATCATCTGGCTCTGGTGATCGCGGATGTATCAGATAAGGGGATACCGGCGGCTCTTTTCATGATGCAGGTGAAGACCATGATAAATACTCTGGCGCTCCTCGAAGGAAGCAAGGTGCATCCCACGGAGATTTTTGAGGCGATCAATAACAGCCTGAACGAACAGATCGAATCAATGATGTTTGTGACCGTTTGGATGGGGATCCTGACCATCTCCACGGGGGAGATGGCGTGCGCGAATGCGGGACATAAAAGTCCTGTCATATGCAGGTCGGAGGACAGGGAAAGAGACGGATTCAGGCTGTATATCAAGACACATTCTCCTCCGCTGGCAGCATTTAATGGGGTGTCCTACAACTCTGAGGATCTTTCCCTGCATCACGGAGATGTTTTATTTGTTTATACAGACGGTGTGACCGAGGCTGCATCAGCTGATGATGAGTTTTTTGGAGAAGACAGGCTGATAGCTGCCTTAAATGAGGTAAGGGACGGATCACCTGAGATGATCGTCGGTCATGTAAAAAAACGTGTGGATGATTTCTCCAGCGGGTGCGAGCAGTTTGATGATATAACGATGTTGTGTTTTAAATATCTTTAACCTGTATATTTGACTTCTTTCATAAATGGAGGTAATGAAATGAAAAAGATACTGGGACGTATACTTGTCGTAGTGCCGGCAGTCGCACTTCAGATCATCTGGTGCTATGTCATATTAGGCGGTCTGGATAAGGTGATGAACGGTCATCTGATCGATGCCATAAGCGGGATATTTACCCTGCTTGCCGTGATATTTGTCCTACGTCTTGTCTCAAAACGTGATGAAAGCACATATAAGATACTCTGGATCATGGTGATACTTGTCATGCCTGTACTCGGAGCATTGCTCTATCTTTTCCTCGGAAACAAGCATACGGGGAGGAATCTCAAAAAGAAGCTTTCAGAATCCGCGGACCGGTTTGTGGTAAGAGAACATATAAAGGACAAGGATCAGTCTGAGGAGATCAAGAAGGAGGATCTGAGGATGGGGCAGTCCTTCCAGCATATTTTCAAAACTACGGGCTTTCCTGTGCTGAAAAATGGTACCTCCCGTTATTATCCCTTCGGACAGGATATGTTTGCCGATATGTGCGAGGATCTTAAAACCGCGGAAAAATTTATCTTTGTTGAATATTTTATCATCCAGAGGGGCAGGTTCTGGGATACCCTGACGGATATCCTTGCGGAGAGGGTTGCCGCGGGTGTGGATGTAAGAGTCATGTATGATGACCTCGGGAGCATAGGGACATATTCCGTAAGGGACATACGCGATCTGGAAAAGAAAGGGATCAAATGCATTGCCTTCAATCCTCTGCTTTTTGTGACTACGCAGCTCAATAACCGGGATCACAGAAAGATAATGGTGATAGACGGCAGGGTGGCATACAGCGGCGGTGTCAATCTGGCTGACGAGTATATCAATGCAAGAGAGGTCTACGGAAAATGGAAGGATATAGGCTTCAGGATCACGGGAGACGGTGTCGGAAGCTATACTTATATGTTTTCGGAGTTCTGGAATGCCTTTTCCAAGGATAAGATAGGACAGGAGCAGCTCGCCACCATGGTCACCGGGGATCACATTGTAAAAGAGCCTGCGGATAACGGATATATCCTTCCTTATTATGATTCGCCCACGAGAGATGAACATACCAGCAATGTGATGTATACAGAGCTGCTGTCTCTTGCCACGGATCATGTATGGTTCTATACACCTTATCTGATGCTGGGAGATGCGCTTTTTGATGCATTTATAAGAGCTGCGCAGAGAGGTGTCGATGTAAGGATAATCATGCCCGGCATTCCGGACAAAAAGATAGTATATATGCTGTCAAGGAGCTATTATCCTGATCTGCTCCTGGCCGGTGTTAAAATATATGAGTATATTCCGGGCTTTGTTCATGCAAAGGCTGTCATGGTCGATGACAAGATGGCCGGCATAGGAACAGTCAACCTGGATTACAGGAGCCTTTTTCTTCATTATGAGTGCAATTCCTTATTCTTCAAGGCAGATATCATAGAGTCACTGCAGAAGGATTATCTGGAGACCCTGAAGGACTGCAGGGAGGTCACGATGGCGGATATGAATAAGAGGGGCATCAAACGGTTCATAAACAGCTTCCTCAGGGTTATCGCTCCGCTGATGTAGGCGAACCTGAATGGATGAAAGGATAAAAAAAAGAATAACGGCGGTCATCCTGCTGATGCTTTTCATCGCGGTGGTATCCGTGACAGCATACACAGTCTGCGCTCCCGTATTGAGGATGGCGGATGATCCCGATCAGCTTCGGACATATATCGGAAATATGGGAATATGGGGATACGGTTTTTTTGTTCTGGTGATAGCCGTACAGGTAGTGGCCGCTTTCATCCCCGCAGGACCGATCGAGATAGCCGCAGGCTATTGCTTCGGGGCGCTTCAGGGAGCTGTGATATGTGATATAGGCATGACGATAGGAAGTCTGATCGTATTTCTGCTTGTCAGACGCTTCGGCATGGCCTTCATAGAGATCTTTATTCCAAGGAAAAAAATAGAATCATTAGAATTTCTCAAGACTAACGGGCAGTCCAGGGTTGTGATCTTTCTACTGTTTCTTATCCCTGGCGCGCCCAAGGATGTGCTGGCCTATGCCGTGGGGCTTACGGATCTGGGGCTTGTCTCATGGCTTTTCATCACAGCCGTGGGCAGGTTTCCCTCCATCCTTCTTACGACCATGAGCGGAGATGCCCTGGGAGACCAAAGATATGATCAGTTCATAACAGTGATGATCGTGATAGCCGCTGTCGCCGGAGCAGGCTCGGTATTATACCGTATCTGGAGCCGCAGAAGAGGTTTCCCAGAGGATTAGAAATATGTTATAATCCACTCGTGCGTCATGGTTTTGAAAGTGTCAAAAGCAGAGCAGAGGACAAACTGGATTTACCGGAGGAGAAGCCATGTCTGATATTATAGACGAAAAAAACGATCTTTTTACCAGGAAGCTTGCGGTCGCCCCGCTTAAGCTTCTTGTCATGCCGAATATAAAAGAGCTGGGAGACAAGATAGACAGATATCTTGTGGACTTCAGGAAAAACCGGTTCCCTGACGGAATAAACGATCCGGAGCATCAGGGATATGTTGCCGATTCCTATGAGACGGCTTTTTCCCTTCCCAGGTTCGGTTCCGGCGAGGGCAAGGCGGTCCTTGAGGAGAGCATCAGAGGCAAGGATCTGTATATTCTGACCGATGTAATAAATTACAGCATGAAATATAAAATGAACGGTTTCTTAAACCGTTACTCGCCTGATGATCATTATCAGGATCTGAAGAGGGTCATAGCTGCCGTGGCAGGGAAGGCGCACAGGATATCCGTGGTAATGCCCTTCATGTACGAATCCAGACAGCATAAGAGATCGGCAAGGGAGTCCCTTGACTGCGCGATGATGATAGAGGAGCTCGCGGATATGGGGGTTTCGGATCTTATGACCTTTGATGCCCACGACCCCTCGGTCCAGGCGGCTGCTCCGCTGTGCGGCTTTGATAATTTTACCCCCTTCTATCAGTTTTTGAGAGCGCTGCTCCAGAGTGAGGATGATCTCATGATCGATGCCGATCATGTGGTCGTGATTTCCCCCGATGAGGGCGCGCTGAACAGGGCCATATATTTCGCGACGGTCCTGGGAGTCGATACCGGGATGTTTTACAAGAGGCGGGATTATGCCCATATAATCGACGGCAAGAATCCGATAGTCGCTCATGAATTCCTGGGTGATTCCGTAGAGGGCAAGGATGTGATAATTGTTGATGACATGATCTCCACAGGAGGATCCATGCTCGATACGGCAAGGCAGCTCAAGAATATGAAAGCGAACCGCGTCTTTATCTGCTGTACCTTCGGTCTCTTTACAGACGGTCTGGAGCTTTTTGATGAGGCCTTCGCAAACAGGGCCTTTGACAGGATAATAACAACAAATCTCCACTACAGGAGACCTGAGCTTATGACAAGAGAGTGGTATATCGAGGCCGATATGAGCAAGCTCATAGCCCAGATCATAGATTACTCCAACCATGACATATCCATGGATAAGGTCGTCACTCCTACGGAGAAGATAAGGGAGATCCTCGCAAGCTACAACGAGAGAATCGATATCTGATATGTCCCGTATGCAGCACGGACAGATCATAAGGGAGGTCATCGGGAATTCTGCGGCATCCGAGGCGGGAATATGCGCCGGAGATGAATTACTGGCTGTCAACGGCAATCCGGTAAAGGATATCTTTGATTATCAGTATGAATGCGCGGATACTGAGATAGAGGTGACCGTACGCCATAAGGATGGGGAAAAGGATACATTCCTGCTTGAAAAAACAGAAGACGAGGATCCGGGTCTTGTCTTTGATGACGGGATAATGGATGAGTACAGAAGATGCCGCAATAAGTGCATCTTTTGTTTTATAGACCAGATGCCCCGCGGCATGAGGGATACACTGTATTTCAAGGATGATGACAGCAGGCTGTCCTTCCTTCAGGGAAATTACGTGACGCTTACCAACATGTCGGATGACGATATCGAAAGGATAATAAGATACAATCTGGAGCCTATCAATATCTCCTTTCAGACCACCAATCCAAAGCTCAGGAACATGATGATGGGAAACCGGAATGCGGGGGCAGCCCTTGAGAAGGCGGACAGGCTTTTTGAGGCGGGAGTGCGCATGAACGGCCAGATAGTGCTCTGCAGGGGGATAAATGACGGGGAGGAGCTGGACAGATCGATAAAGGACCTTTCGGGATATATCCCATGCCTTGAGAGTGTGTCTGTGGTCCCGGTGGGACTTTCCAGATTCAGGGAAGGGCTTTATCCTCTTGAGCCTTTTACAAGGGAGGATTCGGTAAAGCTCATACGGCAGATCGAAGGGTGGCAGGACAGGCTGTATAAGGAGTACGGCAGCCATTTCATCCATGCTTCGGATGAGTGGTATCTGAATGCGGGCATACCCATACCTGCTGCAGACAGATATGATGATTACCTGCAGCTTGAAAACGGAGTCGGGATGGTACGGATGCTGCTCGACGAGGTCGCAGAGGAGCTTAAGGGCAGGAGAGTGAACCGGAAAAAGGGAAGCTTCAGCGCAGCCACGGGACAGCTGATCTATCCTGTGATCGCCGAGCTGATGGAAAGATCAAAAAAATATTATCCTGATATCTTGGCGCATCTCTATCCCATACGCAATGATTTCTTCGGAGAAAGGATAACGGTCTCCGGACTTTTGACGGGAAGGGATATAATTGAGCAGCTGAAAGGCAGAGAGCTGGGCGACAGACTGTACCTGCCTGAGAGTCTCCTGCGCTACGGTACGGAGACTTTGCTGGATGATATGACTGTCAGCGGGCTGTCGGATGCTTTACAGGTTCCGGTTGGTATTGTAAAATCAGACGGTGCGTCATTTATGGATATGTACGAGGAGTGCTAGGAAATGAAACCCGTTGTTGCCATAGTAGGCAGACCCAATGTAGGAAAATCATCTCTCTTTAATTATCTTGCAGGAGAGAAGATAGCCATAGTAAAGGATGAGCCCGGTATCACCAGGGACAGGATATATGCTGACGTTGAATGGAACGGAAGACAGTTTACCATCATAGATACAGGAGGCATAGAGCCTGAGTCAAAGGATCTGATACTCTCCAAAATGAGGGAGCAGGCTCAGATAGCGATAGATACCGCCAATGTCATAGTTTTCATGACGGATGTCCAGATGGGGCTTGTGGATTCGGACGATAAGGTTGCCGATATGCTCAGAAAATCCCGCAAGAGTGTGGTGCTGTGTGTAAATAAGGTGGATTCCTTCAGGAAATATGAGGCGGATGTTTATGAATTCTACAACCTGGGCCTGGGGGATCCGATACCTGTATCCGCTGACCAGAGGACGGGAGTGGGAGATCTTCTGGATGAGATCGTGAAGCTTCTGCCCGATAAGAATGCGGATGAGGAGGAGGACGAGAGACCCAGGATAGCCGTAGTCGGAAGGCCGAATGTCGGAAAGTCCTCACTGATCAATAAATACCTCGGCAATGAAAGACTGATAGTATCAGATATAGCGGGAACCACAAGAGATGCTGTGGATACGGTCGTCAGGCGGAACGGAAAGGAATATATCTTTGTGGATACCGCCGGTCTGAGGAGAAAAAACAGGATCAAGGAAGAGCTGGAGACCTATATGATAGCCCGCACTGTATCGGCAGTGGACAGATCAGATATCGTTGTCCTTGTCATAGACGGTACTGAGGGGGTTGCCGAGCAGGATGCCAAGATAGCCGGCATAGCCCATGACAGGGGCAAGGGCATAATAATCGCAGTCAATAAATGGGATGCCGTGGAGAAGGACGATAAGACCATATACAGGATGAGCCGGGATATCATGCAGACCCTGTCCTTCATGCCCTATGCAGAGATACTTTTTATTTCCGCATTGACCGGACAGAGGACGGAGAAGCTGTTTGAGTCCATAGATACGGTGATCGCCAATCAGAATCTCAGGATACAGACGGGTGTGCTCAATGAGATAGTAAGCGAGGCCGTGACAATGCAGCAGCCGCCTTCGGACAAGGGAAGGAGATTAAAGGTCCTGTATGCAACCCAGGTCTCTGTAAAGCCTCCGACTATAGTGATATTTGTGAACAGTGTGAAGCTTATGCATTATTCATATACCAGATATCTGGAAAACAGGATAAGAGAAGCCTTCGGATTTCAGGGAACTCCGATTCGCTTTGTGATAAAGGAAAGGAAGACTGAAAAATGACGATGCGCATAGTATGCCTTGTTATAGGTTATATCTTCGGATTGTTCCAGACCAGCTATATACTGGGAAGGATGCATGGGATCGATATAAGGGATTATGGTTCGGGTAATGCGGGCACCACGAACATGCTCCGCACTATGGGAACAAAAGCCGGACTTATCACCTTTTTCTGTGATGTTCTGAAGACAATAGCGGCCGTTATCGTCTGCCTTGCCATATTCTACAGAAGGGATGTAAATCCTGAGATGCTCCAGATCATTAAGATATACGCTTCCGCCGGTACGATCCTGGGACACAATTTTCCCTTCTATCTCGGCTTCAGGGGCGGTAAGGGGATAGCCTGTACGGCAGGCTGGATCATTACAATGGATCCCTATATGGTGCTGATCGGCCTGATAGTGTTTTTCGGCATATTTTTTACGACACATTATGTATCTCTCGGATCCTTGACCCTGTATATCACCTTTCTCATAGAGGTCATAGTGATGGGAGCATTGAGGCTGGGGTATTTCAGGAATATCACTGCAGCCGGCGCCATAGAATGTGATATAGTTACCGCGATCTTCTGCGGGATGGCCCTGTACAGGCACAGAGCGAATATAGTAAGACTCATACAGCATACAGAAAAAAAGACTTATCTTTCCAAAAAGAACAGGACTGCATAAGAGGGGGGGTCAAAATGAAAAAAACAGGAGTCGTAGGGGCCGGGAGCTGGGGAACAGCTCTGGCAAAGCTTTTAAGCAATAACGGACACAGCGTTACCGTGTATTCGGCCATAGCTTCGGAGATAGAAATGCTCAATACCTTCCATGAGCAGAAGGAGAAGCTCCCCGGAGTGGTGCTTCCTGAGGATATGATATTTACATCAGATATCGGGGAAGCAGTAAAGGACAAGGATCTGGTCGTGCTTGCCGTCCCTTCGCCTTTTTCCAGGAGTACGGCAAAATCCATGAAAAATGTGGTCTCCGAAGGCCAGATCATTGTATCTGCCGCCAAGGGACTTGAGGACGGGAGCTTTGATACCATTTCCGGGATGATCAGGGAGGAGATCCCCCAGTGCAGGGTAGTGGTCTTGTGCGGGCCGACTCATGCAGAGGAGGTCGGAATGGGGGTGCCCACTGCAATAGTTGCAGGCTCTGAAAATGAAGAGGACGCCCGGTTTGTACAGGATGTATTCATGAATGATGTATTCAGGGTATATACCTCGGATGATCCCTATGGAATGGAGCTGGGGGGCGCTCTCAAGAATGTTATCGCTCTCGCTGCGGGTATAGCCGACGGATTAGGCTACGGGGATAATACCAAGGCCGCGCTGATCACGAGAGGGATCCATGAGATATCGAGACTCGGGGTTGCTGCAGGCGGCAGGAGAGAGACATTTGAGGGACTTACCGGCATAGGGGATCTGATAGTCACCTGTGCCTCCATGCATTCGAGAAACAGAAGGGCTGGTATCCTCATAGGCAAGGGCAAAAGCCCGGATGAAGCCATGGCTGAGGTAAAACAGGTCGTGGAGGGTGTATATTCGGCAAAGGCCGCAATGCATCTTGCGGCGAAGCACAATGTGGACATGCCCATAGTAGCTGAGGTGAATAAGATCCTTTTTGAAAACAAAAAGCCCGCAGATGCGCTGGTCGACCTTATGACAAGGGATAAGAAGGCGGAGGCTATCTGACTGCGCCGAATATGGTTTCCGCCACCTCGGGCTTATTCATGACATAAAGGTGTATACCGTCCACACCGTGGGAAAGCAGGTCGCGTATCTGGTTTACAGCATATTCGATACCTGCTTTTTTCATATCATCATCATTATCGCCATAGTGGGCTATGACATCTGACAGGCTCTTGGGCACGGAGGTGCCGGAGAGGGTGACTGTGGTTCCCAGCATCCGGGCATTTGTTATTGGCATGATACCGGCGGAAACCGGGGCTTCTATGCCTTTTTTCCTCATGAGCTCCTGCATCAGATAGAATTTCTCGTTATTGAAGAAAAGCTGCGAGATCAGAAAAGAACACCCGTTATCGACCTTTTTCCTGAGGTTTTCTATGTCCTCAAAATAATCCCTTGCCTCGAAGTGCTTATCGGGATAGCAGGCTCCGGCTATTGTAAAGCCGGGATACCGATCCTTGATGAATTCAGCCATGTCGGAGGCATGGAAGAAGTCACGGCTGTTGTACTCCTCATCTGTCATGGCCTTCGGTCTGTCCCCTCTGAGGGCAAGCACGTTTTCTATCCCGTTTTCCCTGAAGACCTTGAGGCCCTCATCAAGCTTTGATCTTGAAAAGCCTACGCTTGTGATATGAGAGAGAACCTCTACACCCACGTCGCGTTTGATAAAGGAGGCTATCTCCACAGCGTGTCCCGCATTGCCTCCCCCGGCTCCGTAGGTCACGGACAGAAAGTCCGGTGCGATATCCCTGAAATCCTTTATCTTTTCCATCGCAGGCTCTATAGGCTGATCCTTTTTGGGCGGAAAAACCTCACATGAAAAAACGGTCCTGCCTGTATTGTATTTATCCCTGATACTGCTCATATATGCCTCCGGGATCCTGCAGCCCGCCCGGGTAAAGGTGTGTGCGCAGGATGATCATTCTACTGTTTTTTTTGACACACGCAAGTATATACCAGCGTGTCCTTTTTTTGCAAGCCGCACGTAATGCCAATTGAATGAAAAGCCCTGATGTGATAAAGTAATAAGAGGTTCGTCGCAGCTGTTTATCCTATGATCAAAGCAGGAGTCAGATGTAAAACTGAGCGCTTTATATAGAGGAGATAGTCAATGAAAAAGATACTTGTGGCAGATGATATGCCTACGGTTTTTGAACAGATCAGGGAGATAATCGGTGACCGGTATGAGGTGATCACGGCGGAGACGGGGGCAGAGGTTCAGTCTGAGGCAAAGAGCCGGAAGCCGGATGTGATCCTGCTTGATATGTTCATGGATGATGATATGTCAGAGGATATACTGAAGAATCTGAAAAGTGATGCCGAGACCAGGAATATCCCTGTTATTCTTATGGCTTCCGATGCGACGATCATGGCCATAAGCAGATATTATACACTGGGAGCGGCGGATTTCCTGAAAAAACCCTTCGTAGAGAATGTTCTTTTCAGAAGGATAGATGTGGTCTGCGCTTTGAAGGATGACGGACATTACGATCTGATATAAGGCGGATTATACTGTGCAGGCAAGCTTAAGGAAGTGGTTCGGCTCTGACAATCCGATCGACGTTATAAATTTCAATATAGGGATGGTCTTTATATACATCTCCTGTCTGACAGCATTTGCAAGCTCAATATACCTGCATATGAACAGAGAGTTCTATTATGTTCTGGGGATCGGCATAGTTTTGATCTCGTTTTTTATCGGCTATGCCGGCCAAAGCGGCAGATATCAGGTGGCCTGCTTTGCTGTTGTTATTCTGCTGGATTTTATCATTTTCCCGGGAGCCTATGCTTCAGACGGCCGGTTCATGTCCTTCATTCTGATATATTATTTTCTTGGATTTCTTCTGACAGTCTTTGTTCAGGACGGCATATACCGGCGGATCTCCTATGCCATATTCCTGCTGTCGTGGATACTGTCAGTCACACTGGCATATTTTCATGCAGTAAAAACGGGCGTTTCTTTATTCTCCGGGATGAATATCCTGATCGACGTGATAATACCCATGATCATATGCGGATCGTTTTCGTTATGTTCGATACTTGCTTCATTAAGGTACTACAAGGTGGAGAGCGCAAAGGCGGAGAAAAGCCGGAGAGCCGCGGATGAAACGGAAAAGTCCAAGGATATGTTCCTGATGAACATGTCTCATGAGATCAGGACTCCCATGAATGCCATCATGAGTGCCGGAGAGATCCTGCTCTCGAAGGATATCTCATTCGATACCAGACAGAATGTACATCATATCACAAATGCCTGCAGGGCCCTTATATCCACGCTTGATGATCTGCTTGTCTTTTCGAAGACAGATGACAGGAATATAGTGATGCAGGAGTCTGAATACGATCTTACGAATTTGCTGGATGATGTGATCAATATGATCTCGGTAAGGCTCATGGGAAGCGATGTCAGGCTTTATGTTTATATCGATCCCTATATTCCCAGGCGTCTTTACGGTGATATGGTGAGGGTGAGGCAGGTATTCATCAACATCCTGAATAATGCCGTAAAGTACACCAAAAAAGGTCATATCATCCTCCGTGTCGTAATGAGTGATGTGATGAAGGACAGTATCATGATGCATGCGGATGTCATAGACACCGGCATCGGTATAAAGAAAGAGATGCTGCCGAATCTGTTTGATGATTTCCAGAGGGTTGAGGACAATATGAATGAGAGCCTCAAGATAGAGGGCTCCGGACTCGGCCTTTCGATCACAAAGAGCATAGTCGAATCCTGCGGTGGAAGTATAAGTGTTGAAAGTGAATACAATAAGGGCTCTGTTTTTTCCTTTGACATTCCCCAGAAGATATCCGATGCCGGCCCGGTTGCCCGGGTTGAGACATTTAAGGAGCTCGGTGTGATAGTCTGCGATGATGATGCCCAGATGAAGGAGATATTAATGGATACGCTGAAGGCCATGAAGATCCGCTGCACGATAGTCTCAAACAGCGGGGAGATGAGCCGTGCGATCGGAGAAGGTGTTTATACCCATCTTTTCATCACCCCTGAATGCCTGGAGGGTTCGTGTGATCTTCCCGCATTGATGGGGGCAAACATAACTATCGTTGTGATGAGAAATGTCGATGACCCCGAGGATGATCTCGGAGACGGAAAGATCGTTAAACCCTTAAGCTGTCTTAATATAGCCCGGTATTTTGAAAATGAAACGAATGAGACAGGGACGGTTTCTGAGCCTGAAGCCGAAAAAAGCGGAGAAGGCCTGATAGTGAAGGGTGCCAGAGCCCTGGTGGTTGAGGATAATATGACAAACCTTATGGTAGCGGAGCGGCTGCTGACCAGGATGGGGTTTGAGGTTTCCACGGCAAACAGCGGAAACAGTGCATTGAGCCTTACGAAGGTCATGCGCTTCGATATCGTTTTCATAGATTATATGATGACAGGAATGAACGGCGTGGATACCCTCAGACAGCTCAGAAAGCTGCCGTTTGAGTGGACCGGGACGGTTCCCTGCATAGTTCTTACTGCGGATGCCCATGAGGGCGCGAAGCAGATGCTGATAAACGCCGGATTTGATGATTATCTTGCAAAGCCTATAGACATGGAGGAGCTGGACTATATGGTCAGGCGATATTTAACGGAGGATAAACTGATCTGATGCAGAAGCTGAAGCTTAAGATCCTGAATGAGGTCTTCTATAATGAAAGCATAAAGCTTGAGGTAAGGCTTCTGCGGCTTGTTGCCTTATATTCCGTAGCTGCTGTGATACTGGCAGTACCCTGCTTTATGACAGCGGGGTATGATATATCTGTCTATATCGCGGCGGGTATATCCCTGCTGCTTCTGGCAGGCGTGTTTGGCATATATATTTATACAAAAGATGTAAGGCTTGTTTCTTTATTATTCTGCTATGTGATCAATCTCATCATCCTGCCGCTCCTGTTTCTCTATACCGGCGGTGTCTACGGCGGGATAGAGTTTCTCTTCCTTTGCGGACTTGTAGACGGGCTTTTCCTGCTTCACGGTCCGGCAAAGCTTGTTTCAGAGGCGCTTTTTTCCGTCTGGTACACAGTCATAGTGATCTATACCGGATACAGACCTGAAATGATAAGAAACGTGCCTGAGGGCGGAGTTGTCGTTTTCAGTATGGCGGTGTGCATCACCTTCAGTACATTCATTTTCCTGATCATCATGGATTATGAGAGGTATCTGCTTAATGCCAAGCGGGCAAATGTGGAGGAAGCGGTACGGCTCAGTACAAAAAGCGCGGAAACGAAGAGCCGGTTTCTCTCAAATGTGTCCCATGAGCTGCGCACACCGATGAATGCCGTTATCGGCATGAGCGGCATAATACAGAATTCCGATATCAATGGTGATCTTACCGAGGAGATATCGATAATAACCCATAATGCAAGGGATCTGCTTTCCACGATAAACAGCATACTGGATTATTCGAGACTGGAATCCGATAAGCTCACACTGTCCTATGACCAGTTTGAGCTTGATACCATGCTGCGCGAGATAGTGAGCGAGGCTGCTATCGGGACTGAGGAGAAGGGCGTGGACCTTTTTATAGACATCGATCCGGACAGTCCGAATGTTCTCTACGGAGATCATATACAGATCGGGATGATACTGCAGGATCTTATTCATGATGCGATCGATTCGGTGACTGACGGAAGGGTTTATTTCAAGATACGCGGACATTATTCAAAGGATAAGAGCAGGGCCTTTTTCAGGGCTGAGATCTCTGATACCGGGGAGGGTATCTCGGAGGCGGATCTGGCTACGATATATTCAAGCTTTGAAACATATGATTCCAGACAGGACAGCAGGATCAAGAGGCTGGGACTCAAATATTCCGTATTCAGGGGAATACTGAAGCTTATGAACGGAGATTTTGAGATAAGGAGCTTAAAGAACGTCGGAACGACAATATCGGTTTCCTTTGAGGTATTTACAGTCGAGAGGATCGTGCTGGCTGACAGTATGTTTACGGTGGGAAAGCGTGTGCTGCTCTATGCTTACGGGGAAAAGGGAGCATCCTACATGGAAGAGGCCTTCATACCCTTTGGAGTGCTGCTTGATGTGGCTTACAGTCCCGATGTTTTTGCCAAGATGTATAAGGCAGGCGGATACAGATATATATTCATATCGGAAGAGGGCTTCGAGGATGTGGCGGATATGATAAAGGAGCAGGACAGACCCCTGGTTTACGTGATCACGGACAGGATGGGCACGCCTGCGGACTTTGACAATCTGAGGATCATCAGAAGACCTGTATCCTCTCTTAATCTTTCGGATGTTTTCTTTGAAAGATGGGAGGATATGGATTATTCCGGAAGCAGGACGGCAGACGGGTTCATTGCGCCTGATGCCAGAGTTCTTGTTGTGGATGACAATATGGTCAATCTTAAGGTGGCAGAGTCGCTGCTGGCAAAATACAAGGTCGGGATACGTATCTGTGAGAGCGGCTTCAGCGCGATAGAAATGCTTAAAAATGATAACTTTGATATTGTCCTCATGGATCAGGTAATGCCCGGAATGGACGGATTTGAGGCAATGAAGCTGATAAGGAGCAGTCTGGTCATCCGGGGCGCGAGACGTATGCCCATAGTCTGTATGACGGCTGATTCCGGAGGCGATATCAGGGACAAGGTATTGAATGCCGGGTTTAATGATTATCTTTCCAAGCCTGTCAAGGAGACTGAGCTTGAACGTGTTCTCCTTACCTATCTCCCGGATGACAAGATAAGGATGCCTGTAGCCGATGCAGTATGATGACCGTTCATATAAAAGCAGCCCTGCCGGAGGGGATAAGGGACAGGTGTCAGCTGAGGGCCTTAACTGTATCAGGCTGAATAAGTATCTCGCAAGATATGCAGGAGTTTCAAGACGTGAGGCTGACAGGCTCATAGAGGCAGGACAGGTGAGCGTGGACGGAGTGACTGCGTCCCTGGGTGAAATGGTCGACCTAAAGAGGGCTGAGGTCTTTATCGGTGGTCGGAGAGTGCTCCCGGAGGAGGCCAGGCATTATTATGCGGTTTATAAACCGGAGGGATATATCTCATCCACGGTAAAGCAGAGCCCTGCGGACAGGCTTGTGACCGGGCTCGTACCGGATAAGGACGGGATGAGGCTTTTTCCCGTGGGAAGGCTGGATAAGGATTCCGAGGGACTGATCCTGCTTACCGACGACGGAGAGCTTATGGACAGTGTCTTAAGATCTTCCAACGGACATGAAAAGGAATACCGCGTGAAGCTTTCTTCTGAGGTATCAGATGTTATCATAAGGAAGATATCAGAAGGAGGCCTTGATATAGGCGGGGACAGACCTACAAAGCCCTGCAGGGTGATCCGTCTGTCCGGGGATGAGCTTACGGTGATACTGACAGAGGGTATGAACCGTCAGATCAGAAGGATGTTTGAGCTGTTCGGGCTGACCGTGGTCAGGCTTTGCAGAGTCAGATTTATGAACATAACCTCAGACGGATTACGTCCGGGGGATTACAGGGAGCTTACCGGTAAGGAACTGAAGAAAATGAAAGAGATGGCGGGTAAATGACGGAAACTGAGATAAGAGCTGAATATAAGAGGCTGGCGGATACTATCCGGTATCATATGGACAGGTATTATAATGACGACAGGCCTGAGATAGAGGATTCGGAATATGATGCGCTCATGCTCAGACTTAAGGATATGGAGAAGGAATATCCTTACCTTGTTACGAAGGATTCTCCGTCGCAGATCATCGGAGGCAGGACAAAGCGTGAGGCAGGAGTAAATGTAGAGCATGACGTGCCCATGCTTTCCATAGAGGATGTATTTTCCAGGGAGGAGGTACTCTCATGGGTGCATGAGGTAAAAGAGATGCATAAGGATGCTCATTTTTGCGTAGAGCATAAGATAGACGGGCTTTCCATGAGCATAAGATATACAGGGGGGAGACTTACCCTTGCAGAGACAAGGGGAGACGGGCATATCGGTGAGGATGTGACTGCAAATGCCCTCGTCATACCCGATGTGGCGGTGTCTCTGAACGGGATAGATTCGGATATAGAGCTCAGGGGTGAGGTTTATATGTCCCATGAGGCTTTTGACAGGGTCAATGAAAGGATGGAGCTGTCCGGAAAGCGGCCCTTTGCAAATCCCAGAAACTGCGCTGCAGGGACACTGAGACAGCTTGATCCCTCGGTGGTAAGGGAAAGAGGTCTCTCCATGTTCATATTTAATGTGCAGAGGGCGTCGGATCCTGCCTACATGACTTCCCATCATGAGGCCCTTAAAGAGCTTGAGAAGGCCGGGGTAAGAGTGGTCCCGTCATATCTGTGCTCCACAGATGAAGAGATATTGCAGGCGATCGATACCATAGGCGGAAAAAGGGGAGATTATCCTTATGATATCGACGGAGCAGTGATAAAGATAGATGAGATAGCCTACAGGGAGGATTTTCCTGCGGGAAGCAAATACAGTGCGGGTCATATAGCCTATAAGTATCCGCCGGAGGAGAAGGAGTCCGTGATCAGGGATATAGAGCTGTCCGTAGGGATGACGGGAAGAATAAACCCAACTGCGGTATTCGATCCGATCAGGCTTTGCGGAACCATGGTATCAAGGGCAACACTTCATAACCAGGACTTCATATCAGAGCTCGGAATAGGCATAGGCAGGACCGTCGTCGTATATAAATCCGGGGAGATAATCCCGAAGATAAAGAGCGTCGTAGCGGAAAAGAATCCTCCGGGCTCCGGGGTATACCAGATACCGGCTGTCTGCCCCGTATGCGGACATGCGGCAGTCAGGGAGGAGGATACGGCAGATATCAGGTGTGTCAATCCTTCCTGCAAGGCGAAGCTTACGAGAAGGCTGATCAATTTTGTCAGCCGCGACGCCTATGACATAAAAGGCTTTGGAGAGGAATACATCAAGGCGCTTATCGACAGAAAATATATTTCGGATATTGCGGATATCTTCAGGCTTAAGGAGCGCAGAGACGAGCTTGTTTCGGACGGCATCATAGGCAAGGAAAAGAATACAGACAAGCTTCTCGGGATGATAGATGAGTCCAGAAAGAATCCTCCGGAGAGACTTCTATGCGGACTGTCTGTAGAGAATGTGGGCCGGACATCCGCCAGGACGATAATGCGGCATTTCGGATCCTTTGAAAAGCTTATGGCGGCACCGGTATCCGAGCTTACGCAGGTGCCCGATGTCGGAGAAATAACAGCTGTTTCCCTGTATGAATTCTTCCATGATGAGGGAGTCATAAGACTCATGGAGGATCTCAGATCGCTGGGGGTCAATATGGAGACCGGGGATACAGAAAGCGCAGGAGACGCTTTTGCCGGAAGGACTTATGCAGTGACAGGAGAACTGGTCAGCTTTGCAAACAGGAACGAGCTGGTGGACTTTGTCGAGAAAAGAGGAGGCAGGGTGGCAGGATCCGTATCAAAAAAGACCTATGCTCTTATAAATAATGATGTGAATTCCACATCAGGGAAGAATAAAAAGGCAAGGGAGCTTGGGATCCCGATAATAACCGAGGCGGATCTCTTAAGTGAGGCAAAAGAGTGAGGAGCATAATAGGATCCCTGAATATGTTCCTTCTGGATTACCTGATAGTTCCCATATGGGCTGTCTTTTCGATCATGGGAAATGTCAATTCAGCCAGGATAATGATACCGGTAACGATAATATTCGTTATTATAAATTATTTTAATACAAGGAACAGCACCCGGCTTTTTCTGCTTGATATAAACCTGGCCGGGGCTTCCATCGCGGGCATCATATTAAATACCTTCCTGTATATCAGGTTTGTCTATGCGGACCCGCAGATAATAACCAATATGGTCACCATCATCTTTTTATACACCATGGGGGTCATATTTGCCTGCATCATAAGCCTTGTGGTAAAGGTGATCGTGCACTGGAGAAATATGCGGATAATAAGCCGCATGACCTCAGGGGATTATTATGCCGATGATGCCGATGACGACGATGATTACGAAGAAGATGAAGATGAAGACGATGAAGATGATGAGGAGGATGAGGACAGCAGAAGCTTTCTTTCATCGGTTTCCGGTTTTCTCAGGAGAAATGACGATGGGGACGGGAACGATGATGAGGACGATGAGGACGACGGCGATGATGGGAACGATGGGGATGACAGTGGTAAAGGATATGAAAAACCTGACGGGCCGAAATTCAGGGTTATAAAAAAATAAAACAGGAGGAGGAAAACATGGACGGAAATCAGGAAGTAAAGAACAGTGAGAGCGTAGAGGAGCTGTTAAAGCAGATACTTGAAGCGGACAAAAAAGAGGTGAAGTATGCAAAAAGAGCCGCCTTTTTTATGATGGGAGTCTTTGTGGTATTTCTTGTGGCAGCGGTCATAGTCATACCTAAGGTCGTAGAAACTCTGTCATATGTGAATAATACGGTGATAGCGGCGGGGGAGACTCTCAAAGGCGCAGATGAAGCGATAGAGAATATAAACCAGATGAGCACCTCGATAACCAAGACATCTGATAATATGAACAGCATGCTTACAGATAATTCACAGGCACTGACAGATGCAGTGGAGAAGATGAACAGCATAGATTTTGACGGTCTTAACAGTGCCATAAAGGATCTTCAGGATGCGGTGGGACCCTTTGCCGGTTTTATGAATAAATTCAAGTGATATTATTCAGTGCAGCATAGCTTCCGGACGGCAATGGAATATATGTGACAGGGAAATGATCTTTTCAGCCGCGGCCCGGTTGATATTCTTACTGCCTGTTTCGTATTGCTGCAGGGTTCTTAAATTTATGCCTGACGCTTCGGCGAGCTCTCTTTGAGAGAGGCCGAAGCGTTTTCTGTATGTCTGGAGACTGGTGGAGTCGGATATTCTGCTTTTAAGCCTGCTGTCGACGGCATCTGAGGCCTCTTTGAAGGTCAGGGTATGTAATTCGGGGTAAAGGGCAAAAAGACGGCTGTATGACAGCGAGGACAGTATATTCGCAAAGGAGGAGCCCTTGTACCACTGATGGCAGACAAGCATTGCTCCGCACCAATAGGCAACCGCAGAATCCGGGCCTTCTTCATATCCTGGGTCTTCGTCAGGCTCTATACCGCAGGAGAGGAGTATCCTCTGACATAGCTCATGATATTCGGTCCCGAGCAGTATGGAAGGATCCCCGTTTTCGAAACGGCCGGCATAGCCGCTTACAATGAAGCATTTCAGGAAGAGCTCCGGGGTAAGATACGGGAGGGACGACCTGAGTCCTGAAATATAACGGACAGACCTGCCCAGGAGGGCAGAGGCATATTTAAGATAGGTCTTCGGATAAGGGGCCATGGGATCAGAGGCAGAAGAGGGGAGCAGAAGCCCGGCAGCCTGCTTCTCCTTCATCAGTCTCGCGGAATAATAAAACATGCCGTCGACCGCCTCGGAGGAGATATATTCCAGACTGTTTAAGGCCTTTTCGGTACGCAGTACAAGCTGTTCTCCAAGTCCTGCTCTTTCTATCAGCCGGGACAGCTCATCCTTTTCGATCTTTTCCTCTATGAAGGCTTTGCAGTATATGAGATTGGCATCATCTGCCCTGCTGCCTTTTATGATATCTGCATCAGAGATTTCGGGCAGGTATCTTCTGATAATGCTTTCGGCATTGCTCCTGCAGACTGCAGAATCAAAAACGAACCCGCGTTCCTTAAGTATAAGTGCAAGCCAGTTCAGGACGGAATATTCCCCGCTGCTCAGATCGATGATATTCAGATCCTCTGTTTCGAGCTCATATATATTTACGAAACCGCCGTTTATGTCCATGGCGGCCCAGTCTCTGACAAGCTCTTCGTTTTCTGTGGCATAGAAGCCGTCTCCAAAGTCCCTTATCACGTTTTTATGACCTGAAAACGGCATTGTGACGATTTTTTTTGACCCGTGGTATACTCTCATAAGTCCTCGCTGATAAAAATATACTTCTTTAGACGTACTTTTGAGCATTATACTTCCAAAGAAGTATAATGTCAATAAGATGTCAGGTTGGGCAGGGGTGGTGTGTCAGGGCCGGCGCATGTGGTATAATTATCATCATGCTGCATGTAATAGAAGGGGCTGCCGGGAGCGGCAAGACCACAAAAGCATATGAACTTCTCATAAGAGAGGCAGGGGAGCACAGGGACAGGAATTACATCCTTGTGATACCTGAGCAGGCCTCTATTTCCGCACAGAAGGACATCATAGACATGAGCCCGTCAAACGGGATACTGAATATAGATATCCTCAGCTTTAACCGTCTGGCCCACAGGATATTCGAGGCCACAGGCGGCGAGGCATCGGAGCTGATAGATGATTCGGGGAAAAATCTCATAATCCGGCATATAGCAGACACAGTGGACGATGAATTGACGGTGCTTCGCGGAGAGCTCAGAAAAAGCGGTTATGTAGCCGAAATACGTTCCGTTATCTCTGAATTCATGCAGTATGGCATATCTTATGAGGATATACCGGCGATAGCTGAGAGCGCTGAGTCCGTATCACCGTATCTTTCCCGCAAGCTCCGGGATGTGGCGCTGCTTTATAAGCATTTCAAGGACTATATGGGCAGCGGGTTCATGACAAGGGAGGAGCTGCTCATAAAGGCCTCCGCGGAGGCGCATAATGCTTCATTTCTGAGGGATTCCACACTGATCTTTGATTCCTTCACAGGCTTTACCCCGGTTCAGTACACATTTATCGAAGCCCTGCTGACACAGTGCAGGGATATTTACATATGCATCACCAGGTCAAAAGGGGAAAGAGGGAATCTTTTTTCCCTTGGCGACAGCACCTGTGAGCGCCTTGAATCCATGGCGGAGCATCATGGGGGGCTTGAAACCACGGAATGCGGAAAAGACAGGGTTCATAAAAAAACATCCGATATAGCAAAGCTCGGGGCCGGGATATTCGAACCGAAGCCGGCAGAGGATGTGCAGGGTGACGGAACGGTCAGCTTTTTCAGGACTGATGATGCTTATGCCGAGATACATGAGGTCCTGAGGCGTATAGCATATCTTGTACGTGAGAAGGGATATCATTACAGGGAATGCGGGATACTTATGGGCGATACAGCCTTATATGCAGATATTGTGAGAAGCGGGGCAGCAGGTCTCGGGATTCCCGTTTATGTGGATCAGACCAGACATATCAGGCTGAATCCCTTTACCGAGCTTATCCGCGCCGCCCTGCTGGTGATCAGGGAGAATTACTCTTATAGTGCAGTCTTTCATCTGCTGAGATCCGGACTTACCGATATAAAAACAGACGATATCGATATGGCCGAGAATTATATCCTTGCCACAGGGATAAGGGGGAAAAGCGCCTACGGCAGGGAGTTTTCCACCGTGTTCCGGGGGATATCCGATGATGACAGGAGGACGGCGGAGGAGGTCCGCAAGGGGATAGATCATATCCTGGATCCGATAAACCGCCTGACGGACGGAAAGGACAGGGTCAGGGTAAGCGGGCTTATAAAGGCTGTCAGAGAGATCTGCGATTCTCTTAAGGCAAAGGAAAAGCTTGAGGAGTATGTGGAGCATTTCGAGGCTGCAGGGGACCCGGAAAGGGCTATGGAGTACTCTCAGATCTATGATATCCTGAACAGTCAGTTTGACAATATGGATTCGCTCATCGGTGATCAGGAGGTGAGCATAGCGGAGTTTGCTAAATTATACGAGGATGCGCTTTCGGAGATAAGAGTCGGTATAATACCTCCCAAATCTGACGTGGTCATGGCGGGGGATCTTACAAGGAGCCGTTTCAGTCATATACGGGCCCTGTTCTTTGTGGGCATGACGGAGGGAGCCATACCTGCCTCAGGGAGCCGGGGCGGGCTTATCTCTGACAATGACAGGCAGATATTAAAGAAGCTTGGCATAGAGGTTGCTCCTGCTGCTGCGGAGAAGGCTGAAAAAGAAAAGTTCTATTTTTACATGAATATCATGAAGCCGGGAGAGCTTGTATGCTTTTCCTACCCTGAGGAGACGCTTGACGGCGCAGTGAACCGTGAATCGTATTTTGTAAAAGAAGCCAGGAGGTGCCTTGGTGTCAGGGAGACAGAGAAGATCCCTGACAGCAGGAAGACTGTTTATTCTGCGGATGAGCTGCTTTCTTCCTTTGCGGAGAGTCTGGAGAAGGATGAGGAGTGGGCGGCAGTCCTTTATCATGCTCTGGAGAGCCGCAAAGAAAATACAGATGTTATCAAAAGACTCACCGGCTCTCTGATCAGCAGGGAGGAGACGGAGGAAAGGCTTGAGGAGAAGGCCGGAGAGCTGCTTTTCGGCAGCTACCATATCGAGAGTCCCACGGAGCTTGAGAGATTCGCCTCATGTCCCTATGAGCATTTTCTGGGATACGGTCTCAGACTTCATGAGAGAAGGGGCTTTGAATTTGAAATGAGGGATATAGGGACCCTTCTGCACAGGGTCCTTGAGCTTTTTTCAAGAAGACTTGCCGAAAACCGGCTTACCTTCAGATCGGTATCCGATGATGCAGCCGGAATGATCCTTGAGGCTTCCTTAAAAGATGCGGCAGAGGATACCGCCTCCGGAAGGATAGCGTCCCTTATATCTTCCGGGGCAAGATACAGATATGCATATGAGAGGCTGAAAAAATACGCTGAAAGAAGTATTGATACCTTAAGATTCCAGGCCGGCAGGGGAGCTTTTGACAGTATTTATTTCGAGAAACGGTTCCGGTACGGAGGACTTACGGGGACTATAGACAGAAGTGACGAAGCGGTTACGCAATCGGGTGTTTTTATTGATGTTATCGATTATAAAACCGGTAATAAAAGCTTTGATCCGGACAGGATATACCACGGCCTTGATATACAGCTTCCGGTATATCTGAATGCCGCGCTCGAGATGCGGAGGGAGACAGGAGGAGGGACAGTCCGTCCCGCGGGACTTTTTTATTATCATGTGGATGATCCTGTAGTGGAAGGCAGCAGAGAGACAGGAGATGAAGAGCTTAAGGCTGCCATAAGAAAGGAGCTGAAGCTCAGGGGAGTGGTCAATGCGGATATGGATGCGGTCAGGGCCTTTGACAGGGATCTGGCAGAGGGCGGCAGATCAATGATCATCCCTGTGGGATTTAAGAAGGACGGGACGCCCGGTGCAGGCGCCGGATTATATACGGAAGAAGAGCTTAACGGACTTATGCGGCATACCATGGAGCTTGCCGGAAGGCTGAGAGAGGATATAATCGGAGGAGATGTATCAAGACATCCCTACTCGCTGGACGGAAGGACCGGCTGTGATTACTGCGCTTATAAGGAAATATGTGACGGCGGACGAAAAAGGATGCTCAAAAAGCATGATTTTCCGGAAGCCTGGGCAAATCTAGTATAGCGTTCGAAAAATAACTGGACTAATGCGCAGAATGCTTGCCTG
>CAMUZQ010000010.1 GCA_947165275.1 uncultured Lachnospiraceae bacterium
CCGGAAGCCCTCGGAACCGTCGCAGAATAAAGTCCCCTCAAGCATTCTGAGCCTGTCCTCCATATGACTGAGTCCAAAGCCCTTGCTGAGTTCCTTACAGCCCTCGCCGTCATCCTTTATGCTTATGCAGAGCATATTGTCATCCCTGCTGACAGAGATCCATATGTTTTTCGGCCTTCCATGCCTTATGGAATTTGTTATCCCCTCCTGTACCGTCCGGTATATGACCTCCACCTCGTCTTCCCCGAAGGTATCTCTTAAGGAGACTGAGCAGTCATACTGGAAATGTATCCCCGTGGAGCGCTCCATCTCATCTACCATTTTTTCTATGGCAAGATCCAGAGGCATCTTTTCCAGGCTGTCCGGCTTCAGCTCCCTGACTGAGCGCCTTACATCCTCCATTCCCCTTCTTGCTACCTCGGCTATGGCTCTGAGCTGCTCCTTCACAAGCCCTCTGTCTGTATCAAATATGACCAGACAGGCTTCTATTCCGGTGACTATCCCCGTGAGTGAATGACCTATGGTATCATGTATCTCTCTTGCAAGCCTGTTTCTTTCCTGCGTCTGGGCCATGAGAGCCGACTTGGCCGAATACTCCTCAAGCCGGATATTCGCCTCCTTTAGCTGCTCATTCAGCTCCCTGATCCTTTCATTCTCGCTCATCTGTACCCTGACCATCGAGATCATATAAAAGATAAAAAGAAATGTATTCAGAAGCTGGCCGATATTGATCATCCCACGCAGGATCCTGGAATTGTCATATCTGTAATATAAAAGACAGTCCTCCAGGGAAACCGTGGGAAACCAGATCGGAAACAGCTGGCTTTCCGTGAAAAAGTAACACGCCCCTATGACCATGATGGCTATTATCCTGGTGCCCGTATTCTGGATATTACGTACAAGATCGGCAAAAACCATCAGAAACATGCCTGTATAGCAGAATCCCGTATTCAACGCTATGCACAGCACCGTGACCGTCTCCAGGACCAGCTTCAATACGAACTCTGTTCCGGACTCCGTTTCAAAGGACAGTACCAGAAGCAGACAGCAATACAGCAGAGCAGTTGATATTGCTACTGCATAAGGCTGTCTAGGGATGATCCCGGCCCTCATAAGAAATGTCAGAGCCGATCCTTCATTTACATATCCGTTCAACGCATGCCCCATAACATAGATCACAAATGCGAGCATCCAGAAATTGAGATGCTTCATTGCATCCAGGAACATGCCGGGCAGGATAAAGCCGCTGCTTCTTTCCTGATCACTGCCAGCGCTCACTGTCATACTCCCCTATATTATCCTGAGTCACTATATCCACCGGAACGATTATGGTCTTGTCTACCGTTTCGCCGTCCAGCATACGGTAAAGAACATCGGCGGCCGTCTCCCCAAGCTTTGTGGGAAACTGTACGGCGGATGCCTTCATCTGTCCTGCGTTTATCAATGCCTTGGCATCCGGAGATGCGTCCACACCGTACACATTCACCCGGCCTGCGAGATCCTTCTCCTGCAGAGCTGCGACTACTCCCTCGGCTGCAGGATCATTTAAGCAGAAAACGGTATCAAACTTATTCCCCTTCCCGATATATTTGCGCATTTCAGGCAGGGCTATCTCGAATTGTCCTTCACATTCCAGCATTCCCTGAACCCTGAAGGCCGAATTACCGGAGATCGTATCAAGAAATCCCCTGACTCTCTGTTTTCCCGATTCTGCGCGTCCATGTGTCATTACGACTATTTCCCCGCCCTCCTGGGTCTTAAGCATGTACCTGGCGTCCAGACTGCCTGCGTTGTAATTATCAGACGTTATCGTACATTGGATAAGATCGTCATTACCGACCGCCGAATCCACGACGATCACATACACTCCCTGATCCCTGGCCCTTTTGAGCACCTCATCCAGACCGTCCGGATCCACGGGATTAAGTATCAGTGCAGTTATCCCCATATCCAGAAGCTGCCCGATCTGCTCCCTCTGGCGTTCCACACTTAATGCAGGATCCCTGAGATACATCATATCCCCCTCGGCCTCGACCCTGTCCCTTATCTGCTCATTTATTATCTTGAAGAACTCATTGTTCATTGTCATGTAGCTGGCCCCTATGCGTCTGGAGCCCTCCTTCTGATCCAGTGAAAGATCCGGATGCCAAAAAAAGAAGAACAGCAGTATACAGAGCAGCAGTACATATCCTGCCGCTCTGGCGGTGCGATAATATTTAAGAAGTCTGATATCGTCCTTGTTCATTGATCCTTATATTCGCGAACAAAATCAACTGCCGTTTTAAAAACTGTTCCGCAGTATATGCAGTCAAACCGGAATCTATTATTTATTATACCTGTTTCCCTGATCACAGCAAAGGATTTTGTCTGTCCCTATGCTCTCACACCGCCGGTGAACACACAGCAGTTGATAAAGCCTGCATCATTCTGATAGAATGTCCGTGGTTATTTTGTACTATTCCGCATAGTATTCACCCAATGACAGAAGAACCCTGATCCCGGCTTTGGTATTTTTATGAAAAAAACATTTCGGATATTATCTTATATTTTGCTTTCCATACTCCTTCTCTGCTGTATGCTCTATGCAGCCGTTTACTTTGGCGGCATCAGATATTATCCTGCTGCAAATACCGTCCTGAACACAGCTCCTGCCGTGAAGGATACAACCTCCGTACTGGTGCTTACAGAGGATGGCATTGCCAGAGATTACGATGTAAAAGTCACAGAAAAATATACCCTTGAGGGTGTAACCCCCTCCCCTGTCTTTTCGGGGACCATACAGAAAACAAGGACCCTGGATGAGGAGGCTGTAAAGAGCGCCGTAGACGATATCCTGTCCTCTGTGGAAAGAAAGGGTGGCACCCCGGGTTATATAACCCATGACTGTAAATATATTCCTCCTCAAAAGGGCAATCTTGTGGATAAAGACAGACTTCAAGCAGATATAATGTCGGATTTTCCTGATAAGAGCGGCTACGATGTAAATGATTATTACATAGAAGAAGAGGATGATGATTCAAAAAGGCTGGAGGAGCTTATCGATGCTCTTGAAGCCTCGCAGATCACCTACAGCAATGGAAAAACAATAAAAGCCTCTGAGATGGATCCGGTTTACATAAGATCGCTTGCTTCCGTCAGCCTCAATTCCACCAAAATACGGGATGCCGCCATGGATATATCCTTAAGCTATGATGATATAGGCAAAAAAACGGTACAGTTTGATTCCACCTTAAGGGGCATAGTCGACGTATCCGGCGGAACCTGGGGAACCCTCACTGATACCGAGGCAGAGATGGATGCTGCTGAGGAGATACTCGATTCGCTGGAAGTCAGTGAGAACAGGATCCCTGTATGCAGACAATATCTTACCTTTGATCTCCCGGATACATACATAGAGGTTGATAAGGAAAATCAGCGTGTATTCGTATATGAGAATGGCAGGCTTATAATGTCCTGCGACTGTGTCACAGGCAGAGTTCCCGACAGAAAAACACCCTCCGGGATATTCTTCATTTCAGAATGCGCAAAGAACAAAACCCTTCGCGGTCCGGGCTATGCTTCCTTCGTAAACCGCTGGATGCGCCTTACAAACAGCGGGATCGGCCTTCATGACGCCACCTGGAGACGCTCCTTCGGAGGCAGTATATATATGCATGACGGCTCCCACGGATGCATCAACCTTCCAAAAGACTTCGCCTACGAGCTCTATGACTGGGTACAGACAAAGGAGAATCTCTGTACGATCGTTTTCTGATGCCGGAAAAAACGCGGAGGAAGATTATTTATCTATAGACACACCCACTGCTCAGGCCAGATTCTCTCATCAACCTCTGTAGACTCCTTACCGTGCCATTTTCCCGGATGGACTACCACTTTGTCTTCATTCTGATTGATCCAGGCCGCCCAGGCAGAAAAAGTACTGTTCGCCACTATATTATGTCTGCATATACTCATACCCCAGAAATCTTCTGCCTCGCTGTTTCCCGTCACATATTTAACCGTATCACCAAACATATGTCTGCAATATTCGATATCATCAGAAAAACAATAAAAAACAGGCTTTTCTGTATTTCCCTTAATATAATCCATTGCCTCTGTGTAATAGGATCCCGGAAGATCAGTTCCCAGTCTTACAAAGTCTCCCCGTCTCACATGAACACTCACTGAATTACAGGATCTTATCTCATCAATAAGCCCTTTATCCATATATTCTTCCTTCGGAGACAGATCGTTCAGCAGATCCTTCTTTACCCTTTCAGCAAACAAAAATGTCGGCCAATATCCTTCTAATATCTTCCAGTCAACATTTATTACTTCCTCTTCGTATCCCTTTCCCTTATCCCTGTATTTTATGTGATTATATAAACCCGCTTTTCTTATCAGCTTTATCAATATCCTTTCAGCCGCATTCAGATAATCCGCACCTACATTAAAATACTTCTCCAGTACATATTCCCTTTTGTCGACTATGGTCAGATCCTGATTGCGGTAGAAATCCAGATCCAGTTTAACCTGTTTTCCGCATGATTTAAGATATTTATACAGAGCATAAAGAAAGAGCTGATTCCCCATGCCTCCAACTATTCTAACTGCAAGCATTATCTCTGCTTATTCTCCTATACCTGAAAACATAACTCAAAGCTCTAGGGGAGATCATCTCCCATGTACGTGGATTTATCAGAATATTAAAAGGTTTCCGGATAAATCTTTTCTGTTTTCTTATTGCGGTTCCCCACCAGCGCATACACTCAAAATGAAGCACAGCTTCATCAAATATCCTGTTTTTCCTGTTTGATATCTCTATTTTTTTTATCAGGGAATCCAGCAAGTCAAGATCTATCATACTCCTGAATTCCGGAAGTTTGAGGAATTCTGTCCATTCATCAGTCGAAAGTCCTGCACTCAGCTCCTCAAGCTGCTTTGATCTTATATAGTCCCGGCACTCCTTCTGTTCCCTTTTATGAGCACTGGACACCTGTCCTTCATGCTCACGATATTCCAGCAGTATCCGCGGGATAACCTTTATTTCCCCAAACCTGATGCAGTCGACCCACAGACCATAGTCAAGTGAATATCTGATATTTTCATCATATTTGATATCATGATCGGCAAGAATGCTTCTCCGTATGATAACTGTAGGATTTGCCAGACTGATGTTTCCCAAAAGAAGCCGTACCTGCAGCACTTCTCTTGGTATATCATTTCTTAAAAAAGGATATACCTGGTCTGTTCCCATCTTTTTACAGGCAGTTCCGCATACTGCCACCTCAGGATGAGCATCCATATATTCTGTCTGTATCCTGAATCTTTCAGGATAAGCAAAATCATCACTGTCCATCCTGACGATATACTCTCCGGTGGCTGCTTCCAATGCCAGATTTGACGCGACAGAGACTCCAAGATTTTTCTCATTCCTTATGATCCTGATCCTCTGATCATCATATTTTTTCAGGCATTCCAAACATGTATCATCCGATCCATCGTCTGCTATAAGCAGCTCAAAGTCAGAAAAGGACTGCGCTAATACACTTTCTATTGCAACGGTAAGGTATTCCGCCTTTGTATTGAATACCGGCATGATAACAGACAATTTCATTACTTACTACCCCTGTATCTGATATGCTGACGACATTTCCAGATACTCTTGCCTTATAAATGTCAACTCTTCATATGAGTCAGAAATATAGATCAGCTTATAACCATTTTGTTTCAAAGTATCAAGCATTTTTTTCAGCCTTTGTTTTCCGTCACGGAATAAACGGTCATGTATTTCCAGACATATCTGATCCGGCTTTATGTCTTTATCCGTAATATGATCAATAACGGAAAACTCCTCTCCCTCAATATCCATTTTAAGGATATTGATCTTACTGTGTCCCAGCATGATCATCAAGCTGTCCAGGGTTTTTAATTCCACCTCTATGCTTTTGTTTTTCGATAAGCCTGAGTGATATTCCAAAGCCCCTGAAACATAGTTTTGATTATCCGGAAGATAAAACACCTCCCTGTCATTTCTTACGGATATCCCATATTGAAAGAAATGAAAGCGCGGATCTTCACTCAGTCTGTGTTTTTTTGCATACTCCGCTGCCCGCGGGGTAGGATCAAAGGCATACACTTCACACTTCCTGTCACGCATTATTCCCTCACTGAAGGACAGATCCTCCCCGATACCGAAGCTGTAGACAATGATGGTATTATCCTTATTTTTATCAAGTATGCTTTTATCCACAGCATATCCGCCGTACCCGGAACCGTATCTAATGATCTCAGGATCCGAATCTGTTTTAAGCATTTTTCTTATATATGTTTTTCTTAAAAGCCTTCTGGCCTTACCAGAAATATCAGCCGGCACAGTCCTGTCATCCTTTCAGAATATCCTTATAACAGCCAATATATTGAGAATAAACTCTCTCTATATCGTGTTTTCTTAATGTATATTCCCTGACGTATTCAAGAGTATTTTTTTGTTCCTCAGGATCTTTTGAGAAAACCCCGTCGATAAGTGTAACTGCCTTATCAATATCTCCTATATCAAAAAGCATCTCCCTGCCGCACTCACCTGTTACGCTCATGGTCCCGCCCACTTCCGAGGCCACAGCCGGAACTCCCGTCATCAAAGCTTCTGCCAGTGAATTGGATGAGTTCTCCAGTATCGATGCCTGCAGATACACATTGGCTCTCAGATACTGCTTTAGCATATCCTTTGCACTCAGACTTCCCAGATATATGACAGTGTCCTCAAGCGAAAGCTCTTTTATCCTTTTGCTTATGTATCTTTCATAGGAATTCTGTCTGAAATGATCCGATATGTTTTTGCATCCTGCATCTCTTCCGGTAGTATAGAGACAGATATCCGGATACTTTTTCTTTAATCCTGCTGCTATCTCCAATGCGATATGCATTCCCTTGATGGGATAATATGCCTGTGACATGAAGATGCTATGCTTCCTGCAGGCTTCATAGGACCAGACCTGTCCCGAGTAAAACTCCGGACGGAGTATCTCCTCGCACTCATAATATTTTATATCCGGATTTATCCGTTTTGAGATTTTTTTATCCCAGGCTGTCCGTCCGATAACATACTCAGCCTTTTTCAGAGCTTCTGTTTCAAATCGTCCCCTTGATCTGAATCTTCTCTGCTGGGCTGCGATATTATCCATCCTTATAAGGTCATGTATCGTATATCCTCGGACCACGTCATGCGGCAGTTTATATGTGTATTTTTCTGCACACTCACTGATGATCCCCTGTATTGATATGACAGCGGGTTTCCTGCCATGGGCTGCATTGACCATTTCCGCTGCAAAAGAATATTCTGTTCCCCAGATATGTATGATATCCGGTTTCTCCCTTTCTATTATCTTCCCGAAAAGGGTCTCCCTTCGTGTATTGTACCTTGTCTCCGGGACTCTGGAAGCATAAAAGCCATACCATGTGCATCTGCTGTCTTTACCATAGATCAGCCTTTTTCTGTCCGAAGCAAATACACTTACAAATTCAATATCCCTGCTTTCTGTCAGTCTGTCAGACAGTATCCTGAGCCAGGAGCCCTCTTTGCTTGGCAATAATCCCGTTTTATCGGCAACATATGGTAAAACAGTGCCTGTAAGCCATAATATCTTCATCTATCTGCCAATGATTATCCTCAGGTACGGAGTAATGCTGTGCCGGATCGCATACCCCATCCCGAAATTCTTTTTTAGGAAATAAAACCATTCTCCTGCAGGAAGTCCTTTTGGCTGCTCCTTGAGCCGAAGCCTTTTTATCCGGGAAAGCTCTCTGTCCTCCCAGGTCCCCTTTTTTGTACGGATTTCGCATATACCGGCATAATATTCAGTCATATACACTTTAACACCTATTCTCTTCAGTCCAAAGCAGTAGTCATAATCAGCCATTTTATGTGTATAATGCCTGTCAAATACACCCATCCTCCGGAAAACATCATATGGCATCAAAAATGCATTCATATTGGCTGCATCACACCACCGGTCGGGATCGGATATTCCTATGCGTATTTCCCTTACGGAGTTCATCTCATATCTGAAGCCCCCGTAAGTAATTTTTCCGTTTCTGCCGCAGGTTGCTCCGGCTATACAGCTGCCCGGAAAGGAAACCGCAGTATCGATCATCCTTTTTATCGCCTGCTCAAAAAACTTCACATCATCATTGATGAGAAGCACATGATCGGATATGATCCCGTTATCCAGAACATATTCCATACCCTTTCTCATGCCGCCCGCCCAAAAGAGTGTTCCGTCACCGTGCAGTATATCCACCTTCCTGCTTTTTTCTTCGGCAAATCTTTCTATCATACCGACTGTTTTATCCGTGCAGCCGTCATCCACTGCGATATATCTGATATCATATCCGGGATCATCCAGAGAATACAGGCATTCCCGGGTCTTATCCATACGATCATGAGATGTAAAAATGACAATAAGAGAATTCATTTCAGCAATCTCCTAATCTGCCTGCGGATACCTGTGAGATTCATATTACGCGAAAGCCTTTTTCGGACACTTGAATAATATCCGTAAAACTCCCTGCATATTCTTTTATCTGGAGACAGGCTCTCAAGCCTTACCCTTTCTCCGGCTGTATGAAGGTTTCCAAAATCATTATCCGTCCTGATCTCATGGGTGCCGCTGCCGTCACGCCCTGTATTCACAACAAAGGATCTGACAGGATAGACTGTATATCTGCCCTGAAGACTCTGGGTCAGGCACCAGCGTATCGCCCAGGAATCAATGAGTCCCATCTTCTGATCCTTAAGGATACGGGTCAGGTCCTTTCCGCCGCGTTCAAATCTCCTTCGCAGTCTTTTGTCGGCAATGATATCCTCATATCCCTTCATGTCCCAGTCAACGGTCTGCCATCTGTCCTTCCATGTACCCCAGCCGTAGCTGCTTGCCCTGTAGCTGTAATAGATATCATGATCATATCCTTCGATACCGCGGATCGGGATCCCGAAACCGGTCACAGACCATATATCTGACTCATCCTCATAGAAATCCAGTGCGTCATTCATAAATGACAGGAAATCCTCAGTTACGATAAGATCGTCCTCAAGTACTATAACCCTTCCATACCTTTCGATGACCTCAGTGACTCCCGATATTATATTATCTGCAAGCCCCATATTTTCAGGCCTTTTTATGACCGTGAGAGACTTAAAGACATGTCTTCCGCTAAGGCTATCGAGATAATCCCGTACTCTTCCGACATCTTCCCTGTCATCATCGCCCTTCGCTCCGTCGGAAAATACAATAACCTCCGATCTCTCATGTCCTGCAGATGATTTGAGCGAAGCCATACAGGCTCTGAGCTTATCCATTCTGTTATAGGCAAATATTACCACCGGAGCATTCACAGCATGATCCCGCCTTTTCATACCCCTCCCCTGTCAGATCTGATGTCTGACTATCTTATACTCATCCCCGTCCCGGTAAAAAGGACAGGCCTGTCCCGAACCTGCTCCCATGAGTCTCGCATAGTCGTCCTCATCCATGTCTGCCGTACAGAAATAATCCTCAAACTCTTCGTCATATGAATAATAAGCACAATCATCACACTGATTCATTCGTCCTCTCCTGCGCGGCAACAAAAGCCCGGGTACAATAAGAATAATTATAAAGGATTACCTCAGTCAAAAACAACAGGCCGCCGTCAACATCGATTGTAACGGGATAACCCTTTGAGGTATAATACTGCACATGAGTGATACCGAAAGCATATACGGAAAATATGAAGAGATACTTCCCGCAGTCATGGAATATATTTCCGGGCCGATAAAGCGTTTCAATGAGGATACGATAAAGGAAACGGGACATTCGGTCTATGAGCATCTGATATACAGGATCAAATCAGATGACTCAATGAGAGAGAAATGCAGGCGCAAAGGCCTTCCTGAGACCACGGAATCAGCACTGAAGAAGATGCATGACGCCATAGGAATAAGGATAGTAACGGGATTCGTGGACGATATATACTCCATTATCAGGTTCATCAAGACCCTTCCCTCCTGCAGGGTCATAGAGGAGAAGGATTACATCCGGAATTCAAAGCCCAATGGCTACAGGTCATATCACATGATACTGGAATTCACAGTGCCATTTGAGGATGTAAGCGGCGATGATCCGGGACACTACTACGCCGAGATCCAACTGCGCACCATAGCGATGGACTCATGGGCTTCACTTGAACATGAGCTGAAATACAAGCATGAGATTGGCAATGAAAGGATGATAGTCAGCGAATTAAAGCGCGTTGCTGATGAGCTGGCTTCATGCGATGTTTCAATGCAGACAATACGAAATCTCATAAGAGAAAACTGACCATGAACATATTACTTGCAGAAGATACTATAGAGCTGAACCGTGCTGTGACACAGGTGCTCACCATGCAGGGCTATACGGTCGACCCGGTCTTCGACGGCCAGGCCGCCTGTGAGCATGCAGCCTCCGGCAGCTATGACTGTATGATTTTTGATATCATGATGCCTGTAAAGGACGGGATCACAGCCCTTAAGGAAATAAGGGCATCAGGGGACGTGACTCCTGTCATCCTCCTTACTGCCAAGGCCGAGATTGATGACAGGGTTGAGGGACTTGATGCCGGAGCCGATGACTACCTCACAAAGCCCTTCGCTATGAAGGAGCTCCTGGCCAGAGTCCGTTCCCAGGAGAGGCGCAAAGCATCATATACGCCTACCGATCTGACCCTTGGATCGGTAAGGCTGTCTGTCTCGGAACAGGAATTATCAGCAAGGAATTCCATACGCCTGTCCACCCGGGAATCCAGGCTCATGGAATACCTGATGCTGAATGCTGAAAAGGAGCTTTCCACGGAAACACTTTTTTCCCATGTATGGGGTAATGAAGAGGTTGAGGGCGATCCCGAGGAAGCGGTCTGGATATATATTTCCTATCTCAGACAGAAGCTTATGAGCATCAATGCCGATATCGGGATAGAAGGCCTTAAGGGCGGCTCCTTTGTTTTAAGGGATTACAGTTCAAAAGGAAAATAGACCATGCTAAAGAAGCTTCAGTTCAGATTCATAGCGATAACCACCCTTTCCATCACAGTGGTGATGATGGTCCTTCTTCTTGTGCTTAATCTGTACAATTACGGCGCCACCTATACCGAAGCATACCGCATACTCCGCTTCATAGCTGACAATGAAGGTGAGATAGGTGCTCCGGACGAGGCTGTATTAATAGAGCATTTTTCGGATGATGAGGATAAGGAGTCTAAGGATCCGGACTCTTCCGGATCATCGTCTGCGAAGGAACCGGGTCTTGCTTCAAACATACGGAAGATTTTTAACGGCAGCGCTCTTGTGGATCTTTCCGGTGAAAATTCATACATGATCCGTTATTACTCCGTGACCTTTGACAAGGACAGAAATCCGATAAATGTTAATTCCCGTCATATTGCCTCTATTGACAGTGAGACAGCAAGGGAAAAAGCGACGGAGCTTCTGTCCAGGCCCATCCATCACGGACATTTCACGGAAGGCACCAAGGTATATACCTTCATCAACAGGCGCACGGAGAATAAAGGCCGTATCGTTGTGGTCATGGACTCCACCCGCGATATAGAGGATGCCACCTCAGTCATCCGCCGGTCCTTCCTGCTTGGTGTATTCTGTCTGGTAGTATTCGCGGTCATCATCGTGTTTTTGTCAAAGAAAGCCATCGCGCCCGTGATGCGTAATATGGAAAATCAGAAAGCCTTCATCACAAATGCAGGTCATGAGCTTAAAACACCTCTCGCAGTAATAAAAGCCGACACCGAGGTCATAGAGATGACTACCGGTCCAAATGAATGGACGAGGAGCATAAGCAATCAGATCGACAGGCTTACGGTTCTCGTGGGAAATCTCATAACTCTTTCAAAAATGGGCGAGCTTGACAAGGAGGATATGACAGATATCGACTTCTCTGAATGCGTGAAGTCCTCTGTGGATAATTATAAGGTCATAATATCCAATCAGGGAAAGCTCCTGGAAACGGATATAACTGACAAGGTAAAGGTACGCGGTGTGAAGGACGGCCTTACGGAGGTAGTGAACATCCTCCTGGATAATGCCCAGAAATACTGTGATGACAAGGGGACCATCAGGGTCGAATTAGGCCATACCCGCAGGAATTCCGGAGCAAAGCTGGTGGTTTCAAATGACTATGCCGAAGGTAAGAATGTGGACTATACGAAATTCTTCGAACGTTTCTACAGGGGTGATACCTCACATAACGACAAAAAATCTGGATATGGCATCGGACTGTCCATGGCCGAGGGCTTTGTTGAGGAATTCAACGGAAAAATAGCGGCCGACTATTCAGACGGCCGCATATCCTTTATCGTTATCTTCTGATCACCTTTATTTCCCCGGATTTCCCCTGGAATACCTGCCGTAAAGCTTTGTAAGCCTTAAAAGCTTTTTCTTCACCGGATTATTAAAGGCCCCCTCCTTCATTCTCCACTGCCAGTTGCTTCCGATCGTAGAGGGATAATTCATCCTTGCGCTGTTGGGGAGAGCAAGGATGTCCTGCATGGGTATTATCGCTGTATCCGACACGGAGGCCAGGGCGCTCCTGATGAAATACCACACTGCATCCCTGTCCTTTGTGCCCTTCGGAATATTGAGATACTCTGCAGCAAATCTTCTTGTCTTTGTATCAACGCTTTTATACCATGAAAGTGTTGTGTCATTATCATGGGTTCCCGTATACACCACCGAATTCCCGGCATATTTGTGGGGAAGATAAACAGAATCCTGTCCGGGATCGAAGGCAAACTGCAGCACCTTCATCCCGGGATATCCGGTTCTTTTCAGAAGTCTGACAACAGAGGGTGTGATCAGACCCAGATCCTCCGCTATCACCTTCTTCTCTCCAAGCTTTTTTTTCATCATCGCGAAGATGTCATAGCCGGGTCCCCGGACCCACTTGCCGTGTACCGCATTTTCCGCCGGATATGGTATCCGGTAATATTCTTCAAAGCCTCTGAAATGATCGATCCTCACTATATCATACATGTCGAAGCTGCTCTCCAGACGCTTCATCCACCAGGAATATCCGTTCTTTTTGTGAACCTTCCAGTCGTACAGAGGATTTCCCCAAAGCTGTCCGTCTGCCGAAAAGGCGTCCGGCGGGCAGCCTGCCACCGCTATCGGCTTAAGCTTCTCATCAAACTCAAAAAGTCCGGGATCCGCCCAGGTATCTGACGAATCAAATGCCACATATATAGGTATGTCCCCGGCTATCTCTATACCCTTTTTATTGGCATATTTTTTCAGCTCCTTCCACTCCAGAGAGAATTCATATTGCAGGAACTCATAAAACTCTATACTCACCGCATACTTTTTTCTTGCTGCCTCAAGAGCTTCCTTTTCCCGGAATCGCAGCGGATCCTCCCACAGAGCCCAGCTCTTTCCCTTATGCGCATCCTTAAGCGCCATGAAAAGAGCATAATCGGGAAGCCAGAAGGAATTATCCTTTACAAATCTCTGAAATCCCCTGTCTGAAGCTATCCCTGATCTCCTGTATGCCTTTTTCAAAAGCCTGAATCTTGATCTGTATATTTTCTCATAATCTGTTTTCTGGGGGTCCGACCCCCAGTCATAGCTCGCACACTCCTTTTTCGTAAGCCACTTCCTGGCAACAAGCGTATCCGGATCTATGAAATAGGGATTTCCGGCAAAGGTTGAAAAAGACTGATAAGGCGAATCTCCGTAGCTTGTGGGCCCCAAAGGCAGGATCTGCCATATGGACTGTCCAGCATCCGAAAGATCATCTATAAACCTGTAAGCCTCCGCGGAAAAACATCCGATACCGTATTTGCCCGGCAGCGATGAAACCGCCATCAAAACCCCGCTACGTCTCATTTTTACCTCCATATGATCTGAAAGTCATAATATCGTCAGCAATTCATCCATCGGAACCGGCTTTCCTGAATGGTCGCCCTGTACACTGCTTATGGGAAGGCCGGACAGGATATCAAAAAGCTCCCTGTCATTCACACTCTTTACGCACATATCCGAACCATAGGCATTTACCAACTCCGTTATAGCCCTGAGAGATTTCTGATCCGCATTACCGGATCTGAAATCCTTCATCTGTCCTATATCATATTTTACGTATCTCGGCTTCAGCTCCTTAAGAGATCTGAGCGATTCAAAGCCTTCTCCGTAATCATCAATGGCAATATGGACCCCTTTCTCCTGGAAGGGACCCAGGACAGACTTTATATAATCTATATCCAGCAGCCTGCAGCCCTTTGTAAGCTCAAGACAGAGATTTGCAGCCGGAAACCCCGTACGCTTCATCGCGCGCTGCAGCTCATCGCCGAAATATTTATCCTCAAGCTGTATAGAAAAGATATTGATACCCACCAGTATATCCGGGTATTTTTCTATTACCTTAAGACCGTCCTGCATGGCCCGGTTCAATACCCAGTTGCCCAGCTCGTCAAATACATAATCCCCCTCAAGCACAGAGAGGAATCTCTCCGGAAACACCTTTCCCGCCGGATCCTTATGCCATCTTACAAAGGTCTCTACTCCTGATACCTTTCCGGTTCCGGCTTTCATGATCGGCTGATAACAAAGGATGAAATCTCTGCAGCCGTCAACCACACTCGCCCTGATCTCATCTATATCCCCGAGAGTGACCGCCTCAACGCTGTCATTCATGGCCTCATATGGGACCAGCTCGCCGTGTTTGCTGTTTTTTGATACCCTGAATGCAAAATCAGCGCAGGTGTAAACCGATCTCGCGTCTCTGAGCTTTCCCTCCGCTGACACCAGACCGGCTGCCGCGATCGGTGTGATATTCCTTCCCTCAACCCTGATACCGTATCTGAGCTTCTGTCTGAGGGAATTGTAGATCTGTGACATCTGGACAGCGCTGTGCTCCTTAGATACTATGGCAAAGGAAACACCCTCCATGCGATAAACATCAGCGCCCCTTACATTCTCCTGAAGCATCCATGCAAGCTCCTGAAGCACACGGTTTCCGAAGCCATATCCGTACAGCTCATTGATGCGGGTAAGTCCGGATATCCCCACCAGCAGCACAGTAAGCTTCTCTCCGTCATCAAGCAGTTTCAATACATCGGAATAGAAAGCATACTGGTTTTGAAGTATGGTAACCGAATCAGTGGTAGCAGTATATCCCTCGTTTATTATCACTCCCCCGATAAGAGCAGGCTGTCCGGAGTCGTCTCGTAAAGATGCGCCTATAAATCTGAAATTCCCATATTCGCCTGATCTGGTCCTTACCCTGTAGTACAGATCATATGAAAAGGTCTCCCCTTTTGTAAGCGGTGTCATTACCTCAAGATAATGCCTCCTGTCCTCAGGATGTACCAGCGTGCTCCATTTATCAACTCCGTGCTGGATGTATTCCCCTGGAAGATCAAAAAGCTCTACCGCCGCCGGTGTATATCTGGTAACCCCGCCTTTCACATGCATGAGAGTCACCATGTTTCCTCCGGCCAGCATGGTAAATGCCTCGAATACATCATCGAGCATCTGCTTCTGCATCGGACCCATATCTATATCTGTCGATTTTGGCATAATTTATACCCCTCCGATCGCTGTGTCCCCTTATGTCCTGAGCAGACCTCCAAGGGTCTTATATAAACCTTCGGGATCCACCGGCTTCGTAAGATGCGCATTCATTCCGGACTGCAGGCTCCTCTGTACATCCTCATCGAATGCATTGGCTGTCATGGCTATGATGGGCACAGTCTTTGCGTCCGCTCTGTCAAGTGCCCTTATCGCCTCCGCAGCCCCCAGCCCGTCAAGCACAGGCATCCGTACATCCATGAGCACGGCATCATAATATCCTTCTTCCCCTGACTTGAACATATCGACAGCCATCTGTCCATCCATTGCATGATCAGCTGTCATACCCTTCATTTCAAGGACCATCTTCATGATATCCGCATTTATCTGTATATCCTCGGCAAGCAGTATGCGGCGTCCTGCAAGATCAGCCGTCTCTGTCTCTCCCTCAGCTGTGGCCTGCCTGGACATTGCTGCTTTTTCAAACTCAGCCATGACATTGCCTGCAAAAAGCGGCTTTGCCATGAAGCTGTCTACTCCGGCCTGCTTCGCCTCCTCCTCGATATCATCCCAGCTGTAGGCGGTAAGGATCACAACGGCGCTCTCCTTCCCCATTATCTTCCTTATGGCCCTTGTGACCTCGATCCCGTCCAGTCCGGGCATCTTCCAGTCAACAAGGATCATATTGAAATCCTCCCGTCTTGCATGATGAAGCTCTATAAGCTCCAGTCCTTCCTCTCCTGAAAGGCATGTATCAGCCGTTATCCCCAGCTCGTTCAATACGACTCTGGCATGCTCGCAGGCAAGCGGATCATCATCTATGATAAGCATTCTCATATCCTGCGGCCGGAGCTTTGAGCTTTCCACATTATCGGTCCTTCCGGATGCCCTTAAGGTTACCGTGACGGTAAATGTGGTCCCCCTGTCCTTTTCCGATTCCACATCGATCGTGCCGTTCATCATTTCAACTATGTTTTTGGTGATAGCCATTCCGAGACCTGATCCGCCGTATTTATTTGTAGATGTCTCGTCCTCCTGGCTGAAGGCTTCGAAAAGTCTTGGAATATATTCCTTATCCATTCCTATGCCGGTATCAGCTACGGTAAATCTCAGAGTCCTTTTATCCTCAAAGCTTGCCGTCTGCTCGACCATAAGGCTTACATTTCCGGGAGGATTGGTGAATTTCACCGAATTACCGAGGATATTGATCAGGACCTGCTTAAGCTTCATGTCATCCCCGATATAATAAGGATCCACACTTCCCTTTATGACACAGTCATAATGCAGCTTTTTATCCTGGCACTGACCGTTGATCATGGTATTTACCTGATCCAGGAAACTGCCGAAGCTGAATTCCTCCTTCTTCAAAACCATCCGTCCGGATTCGATCCGGCTCATATCCAGTATATCATTGATAAGTCCCAGAAGGTGCCTTGCGCTTCCGCCGATCTTTTCCAGCTGCTCCCTGGTACGCTGAGATATATCCGGATCGCTCAATGCTATATTGTCAAGCCCTATTATGGCATTCATCGGAGTCCTTATCTCATGTGACATGCTGGAAAGAAAGGCAGTTTTGGCCATATTTGCCTGCCTGGTCTCATCCAGTGCCTCTGCCAGCTGCTCATTCCTTCTTATCTGCTCCCTCTGTATCTCCGTGGTATCACTTTTCAGCACTATGGAAAAATGAGCCTGAGGATCCACAAGGAAAAAATCAAACCGCTTATAATAAATCTGGCCGTCCATCTCTATAGCGATATTCACCGAATACGGATCCTGTATCCTGATCTGCTTCCGGATATGTCCCAGATCAAGGGCCGCTCTGATGGCCCTCTTGTATTCATCGGAGCCCGAAAGCACGGGAAAAACCTGATTCTCCAGATATTCGCTGTAATTTCCGTATCGTGTGAGCGGAAAGATGCTCCCGCCCTTTATCCTTGAAGGATCGCCGACAACAACTCCGTATTCTCCCTCCGCAACATAGGAGACCATGTCAAACTGCTGTGCCAGTATCTTTCTGATAAGTGTCTCTCTTACCTTGTTGACGTTATATTCCTTTTCGGTGATGAAAGCGATGATGTCCCCTGTCAGAGGATGTCTGGTGAGGGAAGCCGAGACATTCACATAGCACATTGTCCCGTCCTGTCTCTTTGAATATAGCACCTGAGATGCTAAAACCTTGCCCTGCGCGAATCCGGCTATCAGCACATTTCTGTCAAAGATCCTCTGAAACTGCGCTCTCTCCGTATCTATCGGATAATACTTCATCCTCTGCTGCATCGAAGCCGTAAAGGGCATTCCGATCCTGTCGGTACGATAGAGATCGATCCCCTTTATATCCTCCACGGAATCCCTGGTCAGATTGACCCGCATTAAACCGAGCGTGTACCTGTCCATATCATAGAATTCCTTGCCCATGCTGGTATAGACACTGCGGAGTCTCTCCTCATATTCCTTGAGGACAGTCACATCGAAATAAGTGCAGTATACAAAGTGTTCTCCGGACTCTTCGATAAAGGCATAATGAACATTACACCATATTTTTCTCCCCCTGGCCGTGATCTTTTGAATGGTAAGAGTAGTCCTGCCTTCATCCGACTCATGCCTTCTCAGCATCCTGCGTACCAGAAGCCTGTCGTCCGGATGGGTGGATTCAAGGAATCCTTTTCCGGCGAGCATCTTTTTTACTTTCTCTACCGTGCATTCCATCATATCGGCAAAATCATCCGATACATAGACCACTTCCATATCGCCGTTAACTGTCTCCCGCATCAATACGGCATTACCCTGTATCTGCTGTATGCTTTTAAGGAAATGGCTTAATGGATGATCGTCATATACTGCGGTATCAAACGGCAGCTCAGTCATATCAGCTTTTCTTCCTTTACTATCCTGACGATCCTGCTTGTTCCCAGTCTTGACGCTCCAAGCTCTATGAATCTCCGAGCATCGTCTATGCTCGAGATCCCCCCTGAGGCCTTGATCTTTACATTATTTCCCACATGCTTTGCAAATAATTCAATATCCTCAAAGACTGCTCCGCCAGTGGAGAAGCCTGTAGATGTCTTAATATAATCAGCGCCGGACAATGTTACGATATCGCACATGCGAATCTTCTCATCCTCAGTCAGCAGGCAGGTTTCGATTATAACCTTCAGTACCTTCCCAGCAGAGACCTCGCGTACCTGCTTTATCTCATCCAGAACCAGATCATGGTTGCCGGCCTTCAGTTCACCGATACTTATCACCATGTCCACCTCATCAGCCCCGTTCTCTATCGCATCCTTTGTCTCAAAAACCTTGGAGGCTGCAGTATGAGTGCCATTCGGAAAACCTATGACCGTGCACAGCTTTACATCATCTCCCACATACTCCTTCGCTTTTTTTATGAAGCAGGGAGAGATACATGCCGATGCAGTATGATATCTCCTCGCGTCATCCAGGATGAGCTTCACATCCTCCCATCTGCTGTCCTGCTTTAATAAAGTATGATCGCATTTTGCAAGAATATCCCTGATATCCAAATTGTTCCCTCCTGTACAGACACTCTGATCACTACGGTCCCGCCTGATCTCTGTCAGGCCTGAATAATACAAAATATGTTTCCTCTTTGCCGTCACCGGACTTCAATACCCCTGATGCAAAAAGCTTTCCCTCTGAGGTAAAGACATTTCTGATATCTATCGTCCTTTTGCCTCCGTCTGAGGAAGCGCTGCTTCCGGATGACCCGCTCAATTCCGCGCTCAGTCTGTCATTCTTTGTGCTGAGACTGCCGCTGTAGGAACCTGTCGGGTCAGTATTGCCCTCCCCGCTTTCTAAAAACTGTCCAGGGTCGCTTATTTCCAGCTTAAGATCATTTCCCTCCCGGGAGACCTCCCCCATATAATATGCCGGAAGATCATCTGATGTGCTGTCATACAGGACGACCTTCCACCGCCCGTCAAGCATTGATACATCTGTTACAGCCTCTCCTCCGTCAGGGATCCCGTTTTCCCCGCAGATTGATGAAATTGCGGACTCCGCGTCATCTCCGGGCCAGTCTTCCTCCATCTCTCTTCCCGGTCTCCCGCCGAACTCATCGCGCATTCCGCCGGAGCCTCCGGGACCTTCACCTCGTCCGGTGATCCCATCCATCGATCCATCCTGTCCTATGGGAGGCATGCCGCTGTCCCCGTTTCCGAAGGATGGCGCCTCCTTCTGATCACGGCCGGATACGTCCTCATCGCTTATCTCTTCAGGTTTCTCTCCGGGTTTCCCTTCAGGCTTTCCTTCCACAGCTCCTTCAGGCTTCCCCTCACCCCGGGGAGGGATCTTTCCCATGGCTTCAGTATCATAAGAAGCCTCATTCCCGCTGCTTTCCGGGACTTTGGACATGTTATGGAACATTAAAAAGCAACCCCCTATGGCCGCCAGCGCACATAAAAGAAGCACAAGCAGCACTATGATAAGGATATTCTTCCACCTGCCGCCGTTCCCTTTCCCGTGCATTGCTCCGGGTGCCGTTCCGTCAATCCTCTCGCCGCAGAAGCCGCAGTATTCTCCGCTGCTTCCCTCAGGTATTTCTTTTCCGCAATTCCTGCAATACATAACCTTCCCCTCTCAGGAGCTGTTCAACCATTAAAAAACTCAGCAGCCTCTCTCATTACCCATTCCGTATCCCCGGGATTGTCATAATAATGAGTTGCATTGCTTAAAAGATGAAGGGTGATCCCGTATCTCTCAGCATATCCGATCGAATCCTCCGGCGGCACCAGATCGTCTCTGTCACCATGAATGATCCTTATCCTTTCCGGAAAAGCCGGCGGTTCATCATATATATCATATTGACAGATGCTGTCATAAAATGCTCTGGTAAGTATCAGGGGCTGATCCTTCCCGAAGTCTATGGCGGCTCCATTCATGAAATCATCATATTTCTTCCTGTCCATTGCATTCGTCATCACCTGCCCCATTTTCAGAGCAGGAGAACGCAGCATTATCTTTCCGAAAGCCTGGGGCCTGCTTTGATGATATATCATGGCGAGAAAGCCGCCGAAGCTTGTTGCAAAGCCCCAGACAGGCACTTTGTACTTTTCGGAAACATGATCATATATCTGCTCCAGATCCTTTATGCAGTTTGGCACATTCAGATCAGAAAATGCAGCATCGCTTTCCCCATGCGCGGGCCAGTCAAAGGTAAATGTCCCGATATCCGACCCCTCCATCTCCTGATGAAGCCTCTCGATCATCCGGCTCCTCTTATTACCCTTAAACCCGTGCAGGCACAGTATGACCGCCTTCTGCCCCGCAATACCTCCGTCCAGACAGGAGATATGATATCCCCTGTCCGTATCCAGCATTATCTTTTCTCTTGTCATTATTCTGTATATGACCTTCCTTTTTCCATATTACCGCTCATCGCGAAGACAGGAGCCTCATCCCACCGGTTCATCCCTGAGCACCTCTGTACGAAGTATCTTTCTCGCAGAATTCTTGATGAAGGGATTCTCCCTGATGACCAGTCTTGAAAGCTGTCTGTAGGTAGGCTGTTCCCTGTTATAATCATCCAGCACCTTCTGAAGAGCAGACTTCAATGCCTCCGCCGGCATATCCTTCGTGAGCGCCTCCTCAGGGAAGATCCTTGCTGTCAGCGCATTGTTTTCACCCGTAACCACGATCTCTGAAATAATGGGATTGAGGGCGAGCTTACCCTCTATTTCCTCAGGCGAGATGTTTTCACCGTTTGAAAGGATGATAAGGTTTTTCACCCTTCCGTTTATGAAAAGGAAGCCGTCCTCATCCATATAGCCCTTATCACCTGTATGAAGCCATCCGTCCTTCAGGGTCTCTGCCGTCTCCTCCTCCATATGATAATATCCCCTCATGACGCTGCTGCTTTTTACAAGTATCTCGCCATTGTCGAAGGATATCTCAACCCCGGGAAGAGGCTTTCCTATGGAGCCCTTCTTGAAATCATGCACTCTGTTGGAACTTATTACAGGGGAGCATTCTGACATCCCGTATCCCTCAAGGACCTGAACTCCGTACTTTTCGAATTCATCTATATAGAATTCCTCGAGATGCGCTCCGCCGGTGAATACGGTTTTCAGCTTTCCGCCGAATACCTTCTCAGCTATCACCTCAGGCGGTGTATCCGCACCCGCAGCCTTGATCCTTTTATAAATGGTTTCTATCATAAGCGGTACCATGAGCATGACATCCGGCTTGAAAACACTCATATTCCTGACCATATGGAGCAGCGAATCATTGATGCAGACCACGGCCCCCATCATAAATCCCTGCAGCCAGTCCATTACAAGACAGAAGGCATGATGCACGGGGAGCACACTCAGAAAGACTATGCCCGGATCTACCTTATAAAGGATCGCCTCCACATTGGTATACAGATTCTTCTGTGTGAGCATGACGCCCTTGCTCTTCCCGGTTGTCCCTGAGGTAAATACGATCATCGAAAGATCCTCCTCTTCTGGGACGGGCGCTTCCTCCGTATCCTTTCCGGATTCTTCAAGAGACTCAAGTGTTTCCGTCCCCTCCACCTCATCGCCGGAAAGCATCCATATCTTCTTCACTCCCGGACATTTTTCCCGGACAGGCGCCGCAAGAGCGGCAAATTTGGGATCCAAAAACACACCCTCAGCCTCCGAACGGATGATAAGCTGTATCAGATCGGCTGGAGGAAGGGCCGCATCCAGCGGAACTGCCGTATTCTTACCGGTGATGATACCCATATATGCACAGACCCATTCAGGAGAGCTGGTGCCAAGAAGCGCAATCTTGCTCTCCGCAAATCCCTGCGCAAAAAGGCCCCTTCTTACTCCTGAAACCTTCTCTCCAAACTGCTGATAGCTGTATTCGCATATTTCCTTGCCCGCAAGCCAGCGTACCGCTGCCAGATCCTTAAAGTTTTCTTCGCTGGTCTTCCACAGACTGTAGATGGTTTTTGTCATAATGCCCTCCTAGTTTACATAATCCTCAAGAAAATCAATAGCATCTCCTACGGTCTGTATACCGCTCAGCTTATGCTCATCAGCTCCGAGATCAAATTCCACATCAAATTCATCCTCAAGATCCCCAAGCAATGTCATCAGATCAAACGAACTGAGTCCGAGATCATCTCTGAAGGTCATGTCATTTGTGATCTCGTCTGCGCTCAGTGTGCAGTATCCCGCAATGATCTCCTTAAATCTTTTTTCCATTTTCCACTCTCCTCCTCTATAAAACGCAGTTTTATATCTGACTTATACCAGAGCCATTATTTCCCCTACTGTCCTTTGCGGATCCTCGATCCCCCTGAAAAGTATCCTCATCATGTAATAATACAGGATCTCCATGTCCTTTTCCGTAAGATGGGCATTCTGGTAATGATAGGAGAAATTCAATGCTCCGTCAGGCAGGTGGGAGACCGTCAGATACATTTTCTTTGTGGCCGCTCCGTTGGCAAACCATTTGATATGGGAAGGCAGCCCGGAGGTTGCATTCCTTGTGGGCAGAGGCGGCTGATAGGTAAGATAGCAGCTGACATATGATGTATCCTCAGGCGTACCATATCTTTTTCTGATCTCGTCTCTCACAAGCTCGGGATCATAGCTTCCGTTCATATAGATATGATTCTGTACATCCTGGATCTTCCTCACTGCATCGATAAAAGTTGTGTCTGCCGGTATCACCGTGCGGCAGGGATAGCATAAGGTCCGGCTTCCTCCGGAAAAGATCTCATCCTGGGTAGATCTTCTGGCTATGAAATTCTCCACCGTGATATCCTCCTGCCCGTCACAGACCTTTGACAGATAGGTTCGGATCACCAAAAGCAGCAGGTTTGTCGGAGACACCTGCTTCTCTTTACAGAATTCTATCACCCTTGCGGTATTTTCCGGCTCAAGGGCATAGTCCTTAACCAGCACCTGAAGATCCTTCTTCTCTATGTCCGCCGCCTTAAGATCAGGATTTTTGTGTCTCCTTCTGGACTCCTCCAGGACCCTCATCCCCTGTATGTCGGAATACACCGGTTCCCCGTAAAGCTCCAGCTGACTGTCCCAGAATTTCTTTGCCCGTGCAAGTCTTTTCGGATTGGCTTCCCTCTTCAGATCCTGCTCCAGCACCTTTTCATAATCCGTATGCTCCTGCGGAAGCCCCGTGCCGTATTTATAATGAGCATATACCCCCATGATATCATTGACCATCACGGCTATCCCTACGGAGTCACAAAGTCTGTGATCCATATGGACAAAGAATCCGTTATAATTATCCGGAAGATGAACTATGAAAAACTCACTCATGGGTATGTCATCCCCGTCAAAAGTTTCATATGCCCATTTCTGCATGACATCATCCGCCTCATCCATTGTCATGTCCCTCAGGTCTTTTTCAGGAAAATCCTGCTTTTTCCATTCTGAGACATACTGGCTTATCACTCCCTTCTTATCAGGCTTCGTGAACCTCAGGCGCAGACAGCTGTAGCGTCTGTATTCTTCATTGATGCTTTTCTTCATCAGATTGACATCCACATCCGCCTGAAATGCCGCAACCACACTCAGTCCCGATACCTGCTGGGTAGCATAGCTTCTGATCCACTGGTAATGCATATTCTGTGCTGCAGTAAGCGGATACCTTTTTTCCATATATTCTCCTTTTCCCTCCTCTGCATAGCGTAGTTTCATATCTGACCTGTTTTGTCCACGTCCGGTTTATGTTTCGATTATGATATTTACGACTGCAGGGAGCATCTTATCCCCGCACTGCTCCTTCAGCCGGTTCCTGACGGAATCCACAAATGTCCCCTCTCCCGGCAGAGCATCCATTATGAGCTTCATCTCATTGCTGCTCTTGTCGTAGGTCATATAGGTTCTGACTTCACTGACCTGCTCGGAATCCGCAAGCGTGGCTTCGAGTCCTCCAAGATCATAATACTGTCTTCCGTTATGTCCGTCTGTCATTACCACTCTCCCGCTTTTTTCCAGGAAGTCAAGCTCACCGTCAGGCATGATCCTTGCGACGAGTCCCGTATCATACAGCACTCCCTCCCTGTAGGGATTATCGATCTCCTCCACGCTTTTCACAGGCTTTACTCCCAGATACAGCTCTCCCCATGCTCCATAGGGCTTCTTCTGATATCTGTCATCCATTATATAGACCCTGACCTTTTCATCAGACTCTGTATCCCCGATAATATCGGTTCCGGCCTCCTTATTGATATATCCGGCCTCCATGAAAACACTCTTGGGGATATACTGTGCCGGTATATGCTTCCTGAGTCTTCTTGCAGAGGGCTCTGTCTCCATAGCGAGGATAACCGCCTCATAGCAGTCTAAAAACTCCTCCAGCAGATCCTTGTCGAAGCGGTTTCTCCAGAAACGCAGCTCTGTATAATATCCGTTTTTGTCAGACATCACCTGCATATGGAAGGGCAGGGAATCAAGCTGGGGATGAAGCCTCTTTGCCGGCAGTCCGCCTATCTCGTCTATCTCGATGATATCTCCCTGATACTGGAAAAACATCTCTCCCTCTCTCGGTACGGAGATCTGACAGCGCATGGTATCCATGATCTGCTTTCCCATTCTCTTTAAGAGCGCAAGGGTTGTCTCATGAGGCAGAGCCTGCTGACGGCAAAGATATGTAAGGAAAAGCGGGCCCGCCAGTCTTCTCCAGCGTCCGTCCGTCCTTCCGCTGTGGATACTGCAGGTCATTACATCCTTTTCATCCGAGAAAAGGCCTACACAATAATTAAATGCCGTATAGAACAGTACGTTTTCGGATACTCCCTGTTTATTGCAGAAATATTCTATTTTAAGCTTTGTAAGCCTGTTAAGCCTTCGTCTGATCACATCCTTGTCTTCGCGGTCAAGACCATCGATACCCTTTTTATTGAGCACGGATCTGCTCATCCTGTAGCCGTCCAGAAGCCCTTCATAGTAGCGGGTGTTTTTGGCTCTTACTCCCATCTCCTCCCGTTTCTTATCATCCAGGATGTAATCATAGAAGGTATACTTCTCCTTCTCTATGGGCTGGCCTGCATAGGCCTTATTCAGATCCTCCAGCAGGATGTTCATTGTCATACCGTCGCCCATGATGTGCGCTACATCAAACAGCAGGTAATTCGCTCTTTCTGTCTGGTAAATTGAAATATGATAGAGCCTGTCATTTTCATTGTAGGCGAAGGGCACTACAAGATTCTGCTTTTTCTCCTCCCATTCGGCTTCAGTGAGCTTTATTACCGGTATATCCGGCTGATCCTCGTCATTTCTGAAAAGCGCAAGGTATTTGTTTTCGGCCGGCTTTATTATACCCTTCACTCCCGGATGGGCATTGAGCACCTCTGCTATCGCAGCCTTCAGCTTCATGATGTCCACTCCCGGATCCAGTTCAAAGGAAAAAGGAAGATTTCCCGTCGTATTCCCGCGGATGACATATCCGAAATACATCTGCATGTTCGTGAGAGGATATACAGGCCGTGGAGGATAGGCTCCCTGATTCTCCGAGGTATTATCGATGAGAGCCTCGATCTTTGCTATGGTATTATTATCTATGAGATCATTATAGCTGATCCCCTTTTTCAGCTGCTTCTCTATCTCCTCGATAAGAAGTATGCTTCCCATGGAATCGAGACCGCAGTCATTAAGATTATCATGTATGCCTATAAGCTCATTACCGGTGATCCTGACAAGGATATCATAGAGAGTCTGCTGCACCTTTGTCTCAGGCTTTTGAACCTGTGCCGCCTTGCCCTCCCTTGCATTCTTTTCCTCGAAATATTTACTGCGGATAATCTTCTTTGATGCAGTCTTCTCGAAGGGGTGCTTTCTTATGATCAGAGAACCGATCCTGGAGTAGGTGGGAAGCTCTTCATTGTGCTTATCCACAAGTTCCTGCACGGAAGCCTGTATATCGGTTATTCCCATCTTCTGCGCATATTCGTAATTCGGATAGACCTCTGCCGCTATCCTGTCACCGGACTCATATGCAAGGATATCCGCTACCAGAGGATCACTGTCAAAACGATCCTCGATGGATTCCGGACTCACATTCTCGCCGTTGCTTAATATGATCAGGTTCTTTTTACGTCCTGTAAGGAATACGTAATTTTCTTCATCTATAGTTGCCAGATCGCCCGTGCATAGGAACCCGTCCTCCGTGATGGCTTCCTTCGTCCTTTCGGGATCCTTGTAATATCCCATCATCACAGAAGGGCTCTTCACCTGAAGCTCTCCATCCACGATACGCGCCTCAACGCCGCGTACAAGGAATCCCACGGAGCCTCTTTTTTCCGGTCTGCCGTAATGAGGCACGGATATCTTCGGGGAGCATTCGGACATTCCGTAGCCCTGTCCGATCTCGATCTTAAAGGAGGCAAGATCATCCGCCAGCTCCTTTGAGAGGTATCCTCCGCCGCTGATCAGCTTATGAAGTCTCTTTCCCAGCACCTTCTCCCGTGCTTCGTCCGCATTAAGCCCGTCCTGCTTCATGGCCATCTGCAGATGACTGTTTACGGCCTTCAGCATCATCGGCACCATCCTTACATAGCTGGGCTGGAAAAACTCTATGTCATGGAATAATTTCTTAAGATCATTACAGACTGCCAGCTCTGTACCGTAACGGAAAAGAGTCAGCACGTCCCCGTTCAGACAGAAGACATGATTGATCGGAAGCACATTCAGCGCAACCTCGTGATACTGATCACCCAGATCATCATTGCAGAAGATATTGTCTATACAGTTTGCATGTGACAGCATGACGCCCTTTGACTCACCTGATGTGCCTGAAGTAAAGATGATAAGTGCGCAGTCTTCGGGTGACGCCGTCCGGGCAAGCTTATGATCCACCGGTGTCTCCAGTATCACAGGAGCGCTCACCCTGCGTCTTACCCTCTGAAGGCAGATTATCCTTTTTACATTTTCACAGTTTTCTATCAGATAGGAGGCATGAGGTTCGAATTCCCAGTCGTAAAACAGTATATCTATATCGGCCTTTCTGACATTATTACGGAGATTCTCAACAGAAAGCTGGACATCCAGCGGGACAGCAACGGATCCTGACCCCGTAACCCCAAGAAGGACGGTTATATATTCATATCCTGTTCTTCCCAGTAATGCAACATGGAGCGCATGGCCGTACTCCTCTGCCAGCTCCTCAGTCCAGGCTGCCATCTTCTCTGCATCGGCACTGATCTGCGCATAACTCTTCTCATAAACGGTGTCATCCTTCTCCCATTTCAGGAAGGTTTTGTCTCCGAATGCCCTGCCTGCATTCCGGAACAGATCCATGATCGTTTTCGTATCATCTGCATGAAGCTCCGGGTTTCCGGCGTTATCATAGACGATATGGTCATTGCTGTAATCCATAATGTACCCCTTTCTTTGCATTACCCCAATGCATCCTGACAGTTTCCGTTAATTTATCATATCATTTCCTTCCGTATACAACAATGTCTTACACCTGTTCAGCCTGCCTGCCGCCCTGTCTTTTTTCAAATCTGAAGGCCATCGGATATACGCCAAAGCTGACAAAGGCTACTATCGCATATCTCACACACCTCACCAGAAATGAGGCTGCAGTCGCGCTCGAGATGAATTCGGGAGAAAATGGCAGTCTGAGGATCTTATCGATCACAACAAACACCAGAAGTGCTCCCGCCAGACGGAGGATCATGAAAAATATATTGCGGGTGTTTTCGAAGCGGACGTATCTGTCCTCAAAGAGCGCCCCCGCCATAAATCCGATAAGCAGTCCCACAGATGTAAAATAATCAGGGCTTTTGCAGTAGAAAAAGCCCGGTACAGCGGTGAGCAGAAGGATCCCGTCCATCACCATTGTATTGGGGATCTTCGCCTGCAAAAAAGAAATGATCACTACGCTTATGCCTCCGATCAGCCAGCCTGTCATGACATCAGTAGGGTAATGCGCTCCCAGCGCAAACCTTGAAACACCTATACCTATCGGCATGATGATACAGATCACTGTCATCCATCTTTTACGTACACCACGCGCCAGCGTCGCAAAAAGCGTAACTGAATTCGTGGCATGCGAGCTTGGAAAGGAAAAGCCCTGAGCCACCACATCATTTACATCGGCATTCGCCTTTACCTTTCGGAGGATTTTGATCTCCTTATGATCGAAATAAGGGCGTCGGCGGCAGAATATGTTTTTTATCATAGTATTCCATACAAGGCCTGCAAGAACAGCGATCCCCAGATCCCGTCCCAGCTTTTTGTTCAGGCTCCAGTACACAAACCCTATGATGACGACCATCGGTATTTCCTCGCCGCAGATGGTAAAAAAGGAAAAAACCGCTGTAAGGCCGGCTCCCATATGTGCCTGGATCCAGGCCATCAGGCTGACCTCCCATTGAAAGAAAAAAGTATTACCTATGTCTGACATTATCCTTAAACCTCCTGAGCCTTCCGATCCTGTATTCATAAAAAAGCCTGCCGTGATCGCGGACAGGCTTTTTCAGATCATCGTTCATACATCTCTGATTATGCTTCAAGTGCCTTATATATGCCGGCTGCCAATGCCGCGCCCACAAGCGGTCCCACTATAAATACCCAGAGACTTGCGACAGGCGCGCTGTTTCCGTTCAAAGCCGCAAATACCGCAGGAGCTATGCTCCTTGCAGGATTCACGCTTGTTCCCGTAAGCCCTATACCAAAGATATGGACAAAGGTAAGCGTAAGTCCTATCACCAGTCCTCCGAAGGAACCATGACCTGCCTTGGAGGATGTCACTCCGAGTATGGTGAGAACAAATATAAAAGTAAGCACTGTCTCGACTATAAGCCCTGCTATGGGACTTCCGTTCACTCCTGCAAGCCCGTTGGCTCCGAAGCCTCCTGTCATATCGGTGACATTTCCGGATGCAAAGATGACTGCAAGCAGCATCGTTCCGATGAATGCACCTATGATCTGTGATATTATGTAACCTATAAGATCCTTTGCATTGATCCCGCCGTTAATAAAAACGGCAAGTGATACCGCAGGATTCACATGACATCCCGAGATATTTCCAATGCAATATGCCTCTGCCACTATGGAAAGCCCGAAAGCAAGAGCCGTAAGCAGATAGCCTGCCCCGTTCGCCGAGTCGCATCCTACAAGCATGGCTGTGCCGCATCCCATTAAGACAAGAACACAGGTTCCAATCACTTCTGCTATATATTTTTTCATTTCTTCCCCCTTCTGTTTATGTCCTGACAATTTCCTTTATTTTATCCGGAATATTCTACCATATAACCTTCAATCCATCAAAGCCTTGACCACATTGATACCGGCCGCAGTTTTTTTAAGAGACTGAAGCTCACTTTTCATATAATCCTGAAGCTGTGAGATCTCATCCTCCGTGAAGCCCTCATTCCTTGTGATAACGCAGTCGGGTATGATCCCCTCGGCATTTTTCCCTCCATCATTGAAGGATACATATGCCATCTTTTTTCCGTCCTTCTGGCAGATCCCCGACACCCTTATATCAACCGGACCGTTCATATTTTAACCGTACACCGGCTCAAAATCCGATGCGGGATGACCGCAGACAGGGCACATATAATCCGCCGGAAGCTCACTTCCTTCATAAACATAGCCGCAGATACGGCATTTCCACGCAACAATCTTCCTGTCGGAAGACTCATTCTTCGCCGCATCGCTCCTGGGCTTGACCCTTCCCTGGTAGTCTGCGTAGGTAAGAGGTTTCCTGTCGTTAAGCAGCACTGCGTCGACGATCTCGGCAATGAAAAGCGTATGACTTCCCAGATCATTACTCTCCAGAACCCTGCAGCTTATCACCGAGCAGGCATGCTCTTTAAGGTAGGGTATCTGATTTAAGTCGGACGGGAGCTTTGCAGGATCGAATTCCCCTGTGAATTTATTCACGTCTCTGCCGGACTGCATCCCGAAATGTCTGATCGTTTCAAAATCGCAGGTCTCATCCAGCAGTGTCAGCGCAAATACACCGCTCTGCTTTAGAAGCTCGCAGGTATAATTTGCATTGATACAGGAGATCGCCACTCTTGTCGGGCTGTTTGCCACCTGCATGCAGGTGTTTGTGATACACCCGTTGACCGTTTCCCCCTGCTTTGTCGCAAGCATGAAAACACCATAGGACAGATTGTATAAAGCCTTATTATCCATAGTACTCCTTTCTTCAAGCTTTGTTTTTTTTATTATATTCCACCCGTGAAAAAATCTCCACATCTTTAATTTTCTCTAACCCATTCTGTCATGGTGTCATCAGCAGGGAGGACAGGCAATATGAAATCTGTTTTTGCACAGATCCTTAACAGGTTATATACTTTTCATAAAAACAGAAGGATACGATATGAAATTCAACGGAGTCAGAAAAATACATGAGGGACGTTTCATCACCAGATATGATGTTTCCTATACTACTGCAAAGGGACATGAAAAGATATATGAAATGATAAGCCGCAACAGGGATATAAAAACCCTTGAGGACCTGAATAATCCCGCTGTGGAAGCCGTGGTCCTTGTGATGTTCGATGAAAAGCATGAAAGGATCCTTCTTGACAGGGAATTCCGTCTTGCAACCGGCTGCTACGTGTATAACTTCCCCGCAGGACTCATAGATCCCGGAGAGACACCGGAAGAGTCCGCCGGAAGAGAGCTTTTTGAGGAAACAGGGCTTAAGCTTTTAAGCGTGGAGGACATCATCGGCGAAAGCTACTCCGCAGTAGGATTCTCAAACGAAAAAAATCTTACCATAGTCGGTACTGCCGGGGGCGTTCTGCGAAAAGAAAACGATTCCGAATTCGAAGAGATAATCCCGGCCTGGTATACAAAGGAAGAGGTAGCAGAGCTTTTGAAAAAATATCCCTTTGCCGGAAGGACCCAGGCCTTCTGCTATATGTTCAGCATCTCCTGAGTGTGAAGTCCTCTGTCGCGATCTCAGGTACTGAAGCCATGATGATGCAGTTCTGTCTTTCGGTCGGTTTGCGTTCCGGATCTGTCTGCCACATCTTCACATGTCTGAAATGGTTCTTAAGCAGACTGCATGTAAGTGCCGCCTGCATTGAACCGTAGCCCTTTGCGGCAGTTATAAGATTGATCACATATCTCCCTTCGCTGGTAAGAAGCCCGGCCACCGTTGCGATGGTCCTTTCCGAAAGAAACTCCGGATCCTTGGACTCCCCGGAATATGCATCATCAAAGACTATGTCATATTTCCTTCGGCAGTTTTTGATATATTCATTTCCGTCACCGAAAAAGATATGCATACGGTTATCTATCTCATAGGAGTACTCCTTATACAGCTCATCAAGATAGAAATACCTCATGGCTATATCATACATCTCGTCATGAAGCTCTACCACATCCATGCTGCCCTTTCGAAAATGACTGATAAAATATTTGGGAACCGAAAATCCGGCTCCTCCTATGAGCAGTATCTGTCTGTCAAGATCCGTCATTTCCATTATCTGCGCAAATTCCATGGTATATCTGAAGCGAAGGTCGTAATGCCGGCCATCCTCTACATAGCAGGCCGATTCCCTGGCGCCGTTCACGTATAATGTGCGAACGGTCCCATCCTTTGTTTCCTCGTCCGAGATAACGACTTTACCGAATATATATTTTTTTTCGTAGACCACAGGATCAATCCTCCAAATAACCGGTAAGGATCTCTCTTATTCCTGATAATCAACTGTAATGGCTGAAACCTCAGGAGTTACCGATACATCAGAGCTGTTGTCCACAACGATCGTCCCGTCCTGAAGCTGTCCGAACAGATTGTCATACTGGATCTGGGTAAAGCCTGTGAACTGGCTGCTCTCCATCGGGAGTCCCACGCAGTCCTCAGCAGCTCCCAAAGTTGTCTCCTTGCCTGCATAGGCATCCGAGAATTTCCAGTCATTTGCCTTTGCATCATTAAGTGTGACTATAACCGAATTTGACAATGCCTTCATTGCCGAGGTTATGACACACGGGCTGAGATTGGACTGATCGACGTCAACACCGATCACCTTGCCGTCATTAGCCTGTGCCGCCGCGATACAGGAGTTACAGATGGAACCGCCGCAGGCAAATACAACCTCTGTACCCTCTGAATACCAGCTGTCCATCCTTGTCTTTATATCGTCTGATGCCACAAATGAATCTGAATACCAGTACCTGATATGCACACCGGAGATCCCGGAATCCTTTGCTGCCTGCTCAGCCCCCTGTACAAAGCCATAGCCATAGCGTATGACCGGCGGAACCGCCACACCCCCAAGGAATCCGAGCTCCTTATAGCCGTCGGCTACAGCCGCATAGCCCGCAAGATATCCGGCCTGCTCCTCCCTGTAGGTAATAAGCGCAGTATTCCTTTCAGGCTTTGAAACATCCTCCGATGAAACATCCAGGGCAAGGAATGTTACCTCCGGGTATTTTTTCTGGGCCTCCGTAAGAGATGGTGCAAAAAGATAACCTGCCATCACCACAACCCTGGCTCCGTCCTTCACTGCATTATCCATCTGCTCCATACGGGCTTCCAGAGAATCCTCTGCAGGCTTGTAATAATTCGCGACAAGTCCGTTATCCTGACAGAACTGCTGCACACCTGTCCAGGTGTACTGATTGAATGAATGATCGTCAATACTTTCTATATCAGTGATAAAGGCCACATCAGTTATGCTCCCGGCTGATGCTGCATCCTCTGTCTCCTCTGCAGCATCAGCTGCCGTATCTGCCGATGTACTGTCAGCCGCTGTTTCTGCTGCTTCCGTGCCCTGTGCTTCCCCGGCATCCTCTTCAGCTGATCCTGAGGCTTCCTGATTCCCCGCCGGTGTCCCGCAGGCTGCAAGCGAAAAGACCATTGAAGCAACAAGCAATACTGCCATAAGCTTATTTCTCATCGTTTTCCTCCTCAAAATGCATTACGGTCATTCCCCGTCCGGATAGAAAAGCTCATTAATAAAGCGTACTCTCGTCTCCAGAGACTGCTTGAGTACAGTGCTGTCCTTTGCCATATCATAGGCATGGACCGTCCCCTTTGTCTCATTCAGGACGACCTCGCAATGATCCTTTGAAAGGCGGTCGGCGTACAGGACCCCGTCATCGTGCAGGCAGTCAAATTCAGCTGTCTCCACATAAGTCGGAGGCATCCCCTCAAGAGATTCGGCCTCTACAGGCGATCCGTTTTTGGAGGAGGACTCCATAAATCTGGAACTGCAAAGCTTATAATATTCCAGCACAGCCCTGGAATTGATCACAGGCACATCGGTATACCTCTTCATCGATCTGCTGTTAAGGCGCGAATCAAGACTCGGGTAAAGAAGGACCTGTCCCGCGGGCATGGGCATCCCCTTGCTCTTCAATACAAGACAGAGCGTAGCGCACATTGTCCCGCCTGCGCTGTCTCCCATAACAATGATCCTGGAAGGATCGATAAGCAGATCGCCGGCATTCTCCAGAAGATAACGGTATATCTTAAATGCCTCTCTGTATTGTATGGGGGGCTTGAAATCCGGAGCCAGATCATAATTTGGCAAAAAGACCCTGCTGTCCGTATGCTCCGACACATATCTTGCAAGACGGTAATGATACGGAAAAGCAGGAAAAACCAGCGCTCCACCGTGAAGCAGAAGCACAGCGGGAAGCAACTCATGTTCTTTTCCCTTAGGATCATAGACCAGACAGTCCAGCCTGTTTTTGGGAGATTCGTCACAGGGTATCCTGATCTTTTTCACTGTAAGCGCTTCATCACTTTTTTCTTTTTTCATCAGTCCGCCGTAAAGCAGCTGTATCATCCTCACCTGTATACGGGATGTTGCTACCGGGATCTTTTTAAGCTCCTCGAGCTCCGGATCGATATCCCATTCGCCCTGATGCTCAGGGATATCCTCAACCTGCTTTGCGACTACAAGCTCCATATGATCCCTGAAGATATATATATTGATATCATCAGCAAGGTTGGCTATTATGGATCTGCCTATCTCCGCCCAGTCCCTGTCATTTCCGGGCTCCTCCTGTCTGTCAAAAGTCGCGAAGCCGTAGTTTTGCAGAGACCAGACATATTCCTCCTCTTCAGGATCGCTTTTTCCGTCATCTATTTCACCGGCTTCAACCCTTTTGATGCCCATTTCCTCAAAAAGCTTCTCACCCTTTTCGGATTCATCATAATACCTGCTCGAGAGGATAGCCCTTATCTTTCCTGATACCTCCCTGGTCTCGACATCACCGTTCACGATCTCCTGAAGGCGCCCTCTTTTGTCGGAATCCATGCGGGTTTCCGAATGTATTCTCAACTCAAACTGCCCGTTCTCTATCTCTGCCGACAGCTCACCCTCGAACTCATCGCTTATGTTTTTAAGCATCTCCATGGTCTCTTCGGCAAGCATGCGGATCTGAGTCTGCATCTTTTCATCAAGGCCCTTCGCGATAGCTATCCTTTCCGTTTCCTCAAGGACCTCACTGAAACCTTTTCCATGATTATCGATATTGATCATTTTTCTTCTCCACTCAAAAATTGTAAAAGCTTATACTCCGGATTCTTCAGAGACCATCTCCTCTTCGACCTCTTCGCCCAGATTGGCCTCGGCAGCCGCATCCTCCACCACATGAGTGCCTTCATCGATCCCCTCTACCTGAGTATATTCGTTGTCCTTTATCCCGATGGATACATATTTCTTTTCCACGGTGCCGTCTTTTATGACATACAGATATGACCCGTCATCATCAGTATAAATGCACTCTGTGGGAACACGCAGAACTCCGTCTGCAGCCTCAAGCTCCAGTGTGACGTCGGCATCAAGCCCGACGATCATATCCTCATCAGTATCTATCAGGATCTCGATACTTGCCTTTGCCTTACCGGAAGCATCATTCTCAGCAGCCTGGTTGATCTTTGAAACCTTTCCTGTATAACTCTGATTACCTATCCTGATATCAGCTGTCTGTCCTTCTTTTACCGAAGCGATATCATATTTCGAGACCATCATCCTTACCTTGTAGCTTTTATCTGACTGCATCTCAAAAATGGGAACACCCTTTTCCACATTTGCGCCTATATCTACAAGACACTTGGTTATGATACCGTCTGAAGGCGCCACAGTGCCGCTCTCAGCCCTCGCAAGTTCCTTCTCCGCCTTTGAAAGCGTAAGCTTGCTGCGCTCGACCTGATGCTCATCCGCCACTATCTCCTTATATGCGGTGAGCATTGACTGTGCAGTATCTCTTTCGGTCCTCGCATCAGACCACATCCTGGTAACCGTATCAAGATTGTTTCTGTATACGGAATACTTCTTGTATGTTTCGGGATCCATCCCTTCCTGCGGAAGGCAGAGGCTCGCTCTCTGAGCATCGGATATATCCTCATTCAGATGCTTGATGTCATTCTGCTTGCTCTTTGCTCTGTCCGTCAGCTCATCGATCCTCTTATCGGTCTTTTCGGTCTCCTCCTCAGTCTGATCTTCGTCCTGTTTCAGCTCTATCGCCTTAAGGTCAGCCTCGATCTTTGCCAGATCAGCCTGTTTTTCGGATATTTCTTCCTGCTTTTTATATATCTCGCTCTGATACTGCTTCTGCTGCTCTTTGATCTGATAGGTCTTTTCATGATCACTTATATCCAGTGAAAGAATGTTGACCTCAAGCAGCGCATATACGCTTTTGCATTCCTCTATCTGCTTTATTGCATCATTATATTTTTTCTGATACTTTGCCCTGGTTCCTGAAGCCGCATCCAGTATCTTTTCGCTGTATTCCACATCAGTCGCGGCAAGATTGACATCATCCTGCTGACGCTCTCCGGCATAGCCTATAAGAAGATCTCCGGCCTTGACTCTTTCACCGGATTCCACATATCTTTCATCGATCACGCCGGCTACATCCGAATATATAGTAACCTTCCTGTCTCCCTCGATCTTGCCCGTTCCGGAAAGAACCGGGGTTACGCTTCCCTTCTCCGCAGTGACGACCTGCAGTGTATTCGGGGAAAGGTAATAATACAGACCCGCCCCTGCAGCCGCCAGTAATAAAAGAATGATGATCAACGTTTTTACAATTTTCTTCATTTACTCCACTCCTTTTAGTGCCTCATCCATGCTACCGGGTCAAAGGCTTTTATCATGAACATTGCAAAAAAAAACACATCACAAAAACAGCAGGAAACTGAACAGAATTCTGTTTAAGGTCTCCGTCCGGGATCCCCTGTCATCAGATCCTACCAGTTAAGATCCTCAGCACTCAAAGGATTTTCATTCTCGATAACCTCAACCACCGTTCCGTTCTTGACCATCACCACCTTGTCGGCGATATCTGCAAAAAGAGCATTGTGTGTGACCATAACGACTGTCTTGTGATGTACCCGGCTCTGGTCCTGAAGTATCTGCAAAACCTCCTTGCCGGTATTTGTATCCAGAGCTCCGGTAGGCTCATCGCAGAGCAGTAGTCTGGGCATCTTTGCTATAGCCCTGGCTATTGAGATACGCTGCTGCTGTCCTCCTGACATCTGTGAAGGGAAATTATCCTTCCTGTCAGCCAGACCTACCATTTCAAGAGCCTTAAGCGGATCCATGATCTTCACTCCCAGATCCTGCATAAGATCGACATTCTCGATAGCGGTAAGTGTAGGAACGAGATTATAGAACTGAAAGACGATCCCTACATCCACTGCCCTGAACTTCCCGAGTCTGTTATCATCAAAGGAGGTGATATCCTCCCCGCCGAAGTAAATCTTTCCGCTTGTAGCACCGTCAAGACCTCCAAGCAGGTTCAGCAGGGTACTCTTGCCTGCTCCGCTGGGTCCGAGGATAACTACGAGCTCACCTTCCATTATAGTCAGGTTGACATTATGAAGAGCCTCATATACGATCTGTCCTGTCCTGTAGATCTTTCCTACATTCTCAAATCTGATCAGGGCCTCCTGCCCGGCTTCAGAGCTGTCTCCTGAAGGGCTCCCGGCGGATTTCTTTTTATCCCGTGCCTCCTTCCGGGTTTCTTTCTGAGCCTCTGTATTTCCCCTTTCAGGATTCTCTTTCCGGGTCTCTTTCTGATCCTTGTCAGAAGTCTCTTTCTGAGTCTCCGTCTGATCCTCTTTTGAATTTTTCTTTACTTCTTCACTCTTATCGATGGTTTTCATAACACGCTGTATTATAAAGCAACTCCGGCATTATGTAAATTGCTTTTTTTACTTTAGATTTGGGACGGTCATTCATCCATACAGCTGCATTTACTGTAAAACCCCTCATCCAGAATATCCTGCACAGATTTGGAGCCGTCAAAAACCACTATGGTATCATATCCCAGCTCACTGAAATGAGAGCCGCCGACCTTATGCAGCAGATTATTCTCAGACTCTCCCACGAATTCACCGAATATGGCATGATCCGGATATATCTCCCTCAATCCGTCGATAACCTCGGGATTGGAATAAAGCGCCTCATTGACCGCATCCGCAAGTATCACACGGCCATCCGGTATCCCGCTGCCGCCCCCCGTCTCACCGGAAGGCTCCGATTCCTCGCCAAGCACCTCACCGCCTGAAACAGTACCGCCATGCTCTGCTTCTTCAGTCCCGGCCTCCTCTGATGAAGCTTCCGTCACCTCTTCAGAAGCTTCCTCCGCCGTTTTCGAAGTCATGGCCGTCAGAGCGCTCTTTGCAGGCGTCGTATCACCCACGGCTCCCTCAGATACACTCCCTCCCGCTGCTGCGACTCCTGCTGCGTAGCCGGCCTCATAGCCCCTGTCATAGGGCGGCTTGTAGCCGCCGCAGCCGCAGAGCAGCACGGATACCAGAAATACTGTTATTAAAATCAGGTTTGATCTCTTATCCATTAACGCGTAATATTACCACAGAACCAAGCATTTTTCAAAGGATCTGCGTCTTTTTCGACAGTTTGTATGTGCCGTCGTCTATCCTGTCTTCAAGCTCTTCAAGAGGCATTGGTCTGCCGAAAAGATACCCCTGAAGCCTTCCGCAGCCTGATCTGCTGAGAAATTCCGCTGTTTCCTCACTCTCTACACCCTCGGTCAGAGAGAGCATTCCTATATGGTCGGCAAGCTTTATTATGGCATCAAGTATGACCGGTGATTTGCTGTTGGACCCGAAATTGGTAAGGAACTTCATATCTATCTTAACGACATCAAAATCATAATCCTTAAGGACATTGAAGGAAGAATATCCCGAGCCGAAATCATCAAGCCATATGGTGAAGCCATCCTCTCTCAGCTTCTGCATTGCCTCCTCCAAAACCCCCAGATTCTCCGTAAGCGCGCTCTCCGTTATCTCCACATGCAGGTAATCCTTCGGTATATCATATTTTTCGATGAGCCCCTCCAGAAGCCCCACTGCATCCATCAGCTCAAAATCAAGCCTTGAAAAATTCAGTGAGACCGGGACCACAGTCCTTCCCTCATCCATGCATGCCCTCATATCTCTGCAAACCTGCTCGAAAACACATGCATCCAGCTTATGTATCTGTCTGTATTCCTCCAGCACGGGGATGAATTCCCCGGGAGACAGAAAACCGTAGGTCGGATCCACCCATCTCGCAAGCGCCTCACATCCGCACAGCTCCCTGCTGTCAGACCATACCACCGGCTGATAATACACCTTTATATAATCCTCATTCACAGCCCGGTCAATATGATTGACTATGTACTGCCTCTTATGGAATCCCCTGTCGACCTCTTCGTTATATTCCATATAGTTATTGTTGAATTTGTTCTTGATCAGGCTGCAGGCATATCTGGCGCAGTCCGTCGCAATCCTGGGATCGGTATCCCTTGAAGGAGGCCTGTAGGCTCCTGCCTTAAACTCCAGATAGACCTCCGATTCATCTCCTTTTACAAGCCTCCTGATGATCTCAGTCTTCTCCTCAGCCTTTCCTGCATCGGTAAATACCACAAAATGATCATCGGACTGTCTGGCAACCGGATCATCGGGAAAAACGTCACATATCAAAAGAGCCAGAGCGGTAAGGTATTCATTTCCTGCCTGATAGCCGAACTGGTCATTATAGGTCTTGAAATTCTCCACGTTCAGAAACAGAAACACCTTGCCTGTGATATCCGTTCCGGGATCCCTGAGAAGCTTTTCCGTCTCATTATTAAACCACAGCATATTATGGATCCCCGTCAGGTCATCCTCCACGGCAACCCTTTCAAGAGTCTTATTAGCCTCTATAAGACTCTCGTCCTTGGCTGCCTCCTGCCGTCTCTGCTGGTAGATGCTGATGCTCAGCATGACTATCACGATCCAGAAGATAAAATAATTGATCCTGTCACCCTCCAGCACCTTGCCTCCCATTGCCTGATCAAGCTCATTAAGGGACGGATACCAGAGCCAGTAGAAATACAGGAAGGAAACACCCAGGATCAGTACAGAAACATACGGTCTCCAGATCAGAAGGCAGGCTGCAAATACTATCATCGTGACAAAGCAGAGGATCTGACGTCCCCGGCTTACATCATAAATGGATGTCTCTATACCGAAGCCGAGACAGATGACCGCAAACAGCACATTCATCGCCTGTCCGTAAATATCATACCGGCTGTCCATTTTGGAAAACTTCAGTTCATAAATATGATACATAAGTGCCATGGCAAAAAGTATGATATGGTATTTTATCCCCCAGATAAGGGAAGAAGCAGGCATGCCTGCCGCATTTACGTACAGCTTCCGTATGATCATGACAAGATCCAGGATCAGGACAGCCATTGCCAGGATGCGTCCGAAGGTCCTGCTCTTATAATAACCGATGTATCTGACTGAGAATACAAACAGGATGAGAGCAGAGCAGAAAAATATCAGATAATTGGTCTCGCCGTCGAAATATTCTGAAAAAGACAGCCCGGGCCGCTTCAGCACATACCTGATGATCATCCACAGCTCAAGTATCTGTACAATAAATGACATATAGACAGCAGTACGGATATTGGTCTCATTAAGGTACCTGTGCAGATATCCTGTATGCCTCTTAAATCCCAGTTCTTCTGTCAGCCAGCCGATAAACCTCATAATACTCTTCTCTGATCCCTGCCGAATTGATGTCGATTTTTTTATTGTAAATCTTTTCAGTACAGATTACAATTGTAAACATGTACGCGGCTGCTCGCATGTTAAGCCGGATATTTTATTGAAAGGACGGTGGATATCCACATGCCTAAAAGCTCCAACCAGAAATTAAAACTCCCCTATCTCATGAAGATAATGCTCGAAAAAACCGATGAGAATCACGGGCTGACGATGCAGCAGATACTTGACGAGCTGTCCCGGTACGGAGTTGCCGCAGAGAGAAAAAGCATCTATTCCGATTTTGAGGACATGAACCTTTTCGGCATAGATGTGATCTGTGACAGGCAGGGGCGGGATCATCTGTATCACGTTGTGTCAAGACAGTTTGAGCTTGCAGAGCTGAAGCTTTTGATAGATGCCGTTCAATCCTCCAAATTCATCACAGAAAAGAAATCCAGGCAGCTCATAAACAAAGTAAAAACCCTCGCCAGCGAGAACGAGGCGGATGAGCTGCAGCGTCAGGTCTATGTCCATGGAAGGATAAAGACCATGAATGAGAGCATTTATTATAATGTTGACGATATCCATAATGCCATTAATTCAGATCGGAAGATCCGCTTCAAATATTACAAGTGGAGCATAAACAAACGGCTTGTGGCAAGGCACGGCGGAGATTTCTTCTATGTCAGCCCCTGGGCTCTGACCTGGGATGATGAGAACTATTACATGATAGCCCTTGATGATCTAAGCCGGGAGATAAGGCATTACCGGGTTGACAAGATGGATCAGATCAGCATCATAGACGAGAAGCGCGAGGGCAAAAAGCTCTTCAGGGACTTCGATATGGCTGCTTATGCACGTATGAATTTCAGCATGTACCAGGGAGAGATAAAGAAGGTCTCCATCGAATTCCCCGATGAGATGTGCGGGGTTTTCATTGACCGCTTCGGCAAGGATATCTCCTTTGTCAAATCCGGCAGCGGCAGGAGCAGACTGAAGGTGGATGTGGCCGTAAGCAACCAGTTCTTCGGCTGGATCATGAGTCTCGGCCCCGATGTAAAGATCACTGCTCCGGCCGATGTGGTGACACAGGTAGCAAAGGCAGCCTCCCGTTTCGCTGCAAATTACAGGCAGGGCTGAAAATGAAGGTGCTGAAAGGAATTCTTTTTTCCCTGCTGGCTGTAATCCTCCTGCTCTGCGGAGTTATAGGCCTGAGTGCAGTGCGCCCGGATCTCTTTGACCGTTTCAAAGACGGCGGCTCTGCAACAGAGGAGGCCACGGAGTCTCCCACAGGCGCTCATCCGTCTGAAAATTCACTTCCCGCCCCGGTATCAAAGCCGGAAAAAAAGGATCCTGTATCGAAGGATTCCATATCCCGGGATCAGACCTCTACAGATGAAAGCTATTTTTCCGGGGACATACCTGACTCCGGACTTATGCGTGGTCTGGAGCCCGCTTATAAGAATGACTCTCCCCCGTCTGAAGTTCCCGGCGCTCTGTCATCCATGACAGGACTTTCGGAACCCCACGGTACCTATGACATCCTTGATGATGACAAAGCCGACGAACTCGAAGCCTCCCTTTCCACAGGTCCTACAGGAGACGACCTGGATTTTGATGAGGAATTCTATCCCTATTATCATATGCTGGATAATAGAGGTCAGCATCTGTACCGTCAGATATACGCAAATGCAAAGGAGCTGAACCCCGATTTCAGGGCAGTCGAAAAGGACATGCCCTGGTCCTCCTTCAGAAACGTATTTGAAGCGGTTTTCAATGACCACCCCGAGCTCTTCTGGCTTAATACCGAGTATTCTTCAAGATACAGGAATAACGGCGAGTGTCTGGAGATAATCCTTTCCTTTAACCGCACCGCCGATGATCTTGAAGGCTCCGCTTCTTTATTTGACGCGGGAGCAGATAGTATCGGACAGAATGCCTACGGCAATGAATACGAGCAGGAAAGGGCCATACATGATGCCATTCTGGATGCTTTTGCCTATAACCTTTCTGCCGAGATGAATCAGAGCGCCTACAGTGGCTTTGTGAATAATTCCACGGTCTGTGCCGGCTATGCAAGATCCTTCCAGTATATAATGCAGCAGCTTGGCATACCGTGTTATTACTGCCGCGGAGTCGCAGGAGAGCCCCATGCCTGGAATATAATCAAGCTGGGCGGCGATTATTACAATGTGGATGCCACTTGGGACGACTCCGATAAGACCTGGCAGTACGAGTATTTCAATCTCTCCGATGCAGAGCTTGATAAGGACCACAGGCGCACAAGCCTGTCTGTCTATCTTCCTGCCTGTAACGGCGGCCAATACAGTCATCTGGAGCAGCCTCCGGAAGAGGCTCCTTCTTCGGAGGAAGGAAGCTCCGGAGCGCCCGGGGAACTCCCGGAGGGAACCTATGTGGGAAGCCGTGATGAGTACTTCGACCAATGCGTACAGATCATTAAGGAAAACGGCAAAGGCTCCTATTCCTTTGACCTTTATACCACTGACAAAAACGTTTATAATAGCTGTACGTCAGCATACGCGGACGGCTCCGCCAGGGACGAATTCATGGGAGACCGCTTTGATCAAATAGAGGGAGCGAGCCGTCTGTCCGTGGATTTTACCGGAACAGAGGAAAACGGAGTATATAAGATGACGCAAAAAGTGAGGTTATGGTAATGAAGAATATAGCTATCGCCGGAACCGGATATGTGGGCATGTCGCTTGCAGTCCTTCTTTCCCAGAATAACAAAGTCACGGCAGTGGATGTGATCCCTGAAAAGGTGGACATGATAAACAACAGGAGATCCCCTATCCAGGATGATTACATAGAAAAATATATGAAGGAGAAAAAGCTGGATCTTACCGCCACCCTGGATGGAGAGAGCGCCTACAGGGATGCCGATATCGTGATAGTATCCGCTCCTACAAACTATGACCCCAAAAAGAACTTTTTTGACTGTTCCCACGTGGAAGAGGTGATAGAGCTGGTTCTGAAAGCCAATGACAACTGCACCATAGTGATAAAAAGCACGATCCCCGTAGGCTATACCATGTCTGTGCGCAGGAAATACGCCTCAGACAGGATCATATTCAGCCCGGAATTCCTGAGAGAATCCAAAGCTTTATATGACAATCTCTATCCCTCCCGTATTATCGTGGGATATGACAGGGAAGCGGATGACGCTTCGATCAGCGACTCCATAGGCGAGGTTTCAAAGAGGCTTTCCAAAAGCCGGGCCGAAGAGTTTGCGGCCCTGCTTAAGGATGCCTCCTTAAAGGAAGACGTCCCTGTTCTCATAATGGGACTCACGGAAGCCGAAGCCGTAAAGCTTTTTGCAAATACCTATCTTGCACTCAGAGTCTCCTATTTCAACGAGCTTGACACCTATGCGGAGAGCAAGGGGCTCGCAACGGGAGATATCATAAAGGGCGTCTGCCTTGATCCCCGTATCGGGGACCAGTACAATAACCCCTCCTTCGGATACGGCGGATACTGTCTCCCGAAGGATTCCAAACAGCTCCTCGCCAATTACAAGGATGTTCCCGAAAACCTGATCCAGGCTATAGTCGACAGCAATCGCACAAGAAAGGATTATATCGCGGAGAAGGTACTGGAGCTTGCCGGAGCCTATGAAGGCTCGGATGTCTGGAGCCGTGATAAGGAGCATGAGGTTGTGATCGGGGTATACAGGCTCACCATGAAATCCAATTCCGACAATTTCAGACAGTCCTCGATCCAGGGCATAATGAAACGCATAAAGGCAAAGGGAGCCACAGTCATAGTATATGAGCCGGCCTTAAATGACGGCGAGACCTTCTTCGGATCCCGTGTTGTAAATGATCTGCAGGAATTTAAAAAAAGGAGCCGCTCGATCATTGCAAACCGGTACGACTCCAATCTTGACGATGTACGTGATAAGGTATATACAAGAGATATATTTAAAAGGGACTGAAAGCCCTGATCAATAAAACCGTATCTTCTTTACCATATCGATAAATTCACGATTGCTGTGCGTTCTTGAGAAAAGATCTATGAGCTTGTCGGTCGCCTCCTCGGTCTTCAGATTGTTCAGGGTCTTCCTGACTATATCTATACCCTCAAGCTCCAGCGGACTGAGAAGCAGGTCATCCCGCCTCGTGGAGGATTTTGCCAGATCGATAGCCGGGAATACTCTCTTTTCCTGAAGCTTTCTGTCAAGCACCATCTCCATATTGCCGGTTCCCTTGAATTCCTCATATACAACATCATCCATCTTGCTGCCGGTATCGACAAGTGCTGTTGCAAGGATTGTAAGGGATCCTCCCTCCCTCATATTTCTGGCTGCGCCAAAAAACCTCTTGGGCATATGAAGTGCTGCAGGATCAAGACCGCCGGAAAGCGTACGGCCTGAAGGCGGCACTGTAAGGTTGTAGGCTCTTGAAAGCCTGGTTATGGAATCGAGCAGTATCATCACGTCGCGTCTTGATTCCACAAGCCTTCTCGCCCTCTCTATGACCATCTCCGAAACCCTCTTGTGATGCTCGGGAAGCTCATCAAAGGTGGAATATATGACCTCCACATTATCTCCCTGTATGGATTCCTTTATATCCGTGACCTCCTCCGGACGCTCATCTATAAGGAGTATGATAAGATGCATCTCAGGATTGCACCTTGTCACGGCCTTGGCGACTGCCTTTAAGAGAGTTGTCTTACCTGCCTTGGGCGGGGATACGATCATGCCTCTCTGTCCCTTTCCTATGGGACTTATAAGATCCATGATCCTCATGGCGATATTGCTGTTCCCCATCTCAAGATGGATCCTCTCATTGGGGAATATAGGAGTCATATCCTCAAAATTATATCTCGTGGCAGCCTCTGAAGGATGCATCCCGTTGATACTCTTTACATAGAGGAGAGCCGAAAATTTCTCATTACCTGTTCTGACCCTTGTATTTCCGACCACGATATCGCCGGTCTTAAGTCCGAACCGCCTTATCTGGCTGGGTGCAACATATACATCATTCTCGCCCGGGAGATAATTCTCGCATCGGATAAAGCCGTAGCCGTCTGACATGACCTCAAGGATACCGTTTGCGACTATTCCCGAATCAAGCTCTTCCTTTTCCTCAGGGAAACTGTCAGCATCATAGGCTTCACCGTTATCCTTTTTGCCGGAGCCGTTCTCCTGACTTCTTCCTTCAGGATTCTTACTCTCCTGACTGTTTGCGCCTGCTTCCTTAGCCTTCGCCTCTTCCTTCTCCGCCTCTAATGCAAGAAGCTCGATAAGCTCCGCCTTCTTCATGGTGGACGTCCCCTTGAGTCCCTGTGACTTGGCGAGCTCCTTCAACTGCACAAGCGGCAGCGTTGCAAGTTTCTCTCTCATAAACCTCTTCCTTTTTTCATCTTTTCGATATGGTTCTTCTTTTGTTTTCTATGGTTTTTTCTTTGATCAATCTCTGTCTGATATCTCTTGATTTGAAATAAAGACAAAAGTTCTCTTGGGGAAAACTTTCATTTGACCCCGACACCGTAAATATGATACAACGAAGGCATGAATAAAGCAAGCACAAAAATCGACCCCAAAGGATGCAGCTTTCACAGCACAGCTGAATTCGGACGGGATTATTACAGGAACCATTGCGGGCCCACCGCGATAACCAACCTGATCATAACAGACAGACAGAGAAGGCTTGGAAAAGAGCTGTCCCTGGAGGAGGCGCGGGAGATCTTTGAAGCTGTGGCCACCATGGGCAGGCACCGTCTGATCTACAACAGACGGTACGGGACCACGGATCTGCTGCTCTGGTTCTACGTGAAGGCTGCCTTCAGAAAGCTTGGTGCCGGGTCACTCCGTCCCGCCATGCGGCATACCCTAAGTGCCTCCAATGCGCGCAGGATACTTTCCAGAGGGAGCTTCATGCTGGTTGAGCTTTTCGGTCACCCGAAATACGGATGGCACCAGATGGTGATCTACGGCACCGATGAAAACGGTCTTTTCATCACCGCAGACGGCTTCAGTGCTTCTCCTGTCCTTTTGAACGACAAAGAAATAGGACGCGGTCTCTTTCTTGAGATCGCGTCCCGTGAGATCAGTTCCTCTGTCTGATATTCCTTATCGGAATATTTGCAAAAAGTGCCGGTCCGGCCTTTTCCTCCGGACCATCGCCTTCGGACTGTGTTATCTTGATATCAAGTCCCTCCCTGTCTATCTCCACATACTTGGACAGAACCTCTATGATATCATTTTTTATCCTTTCCATTATCTCAGGCGAGCAGGCTGACCGGTCAGAAACCAGCACAAGCTTTAGCCTGTCCTTTGCAGTCTCGCCTGATGACCTTCTTCTGAAAAAATCACCAAATGACATGTCCGCCTCCTATTCAGTTCTTTCCGAAAAGCTTCGCCAAAAAGCCCTTCTTCTTTCTGAGATCCAGATAAGGCACGTCCTCGCCCAGTATCCGGTGACAGATATTGATATAAGCCTGTCCGGCAAGGGATTCGTCTCCTGCCAGCGGTTCTCCGTTATTCGTAGCAATGACTATCTTCTCATCGTCCGGTACGACACCTATAAGGTTTATACCCAAAACCTCGACTACATCCTCTGCGCTCATCATATCACCACGTTCCACCATGTCACTGCGGATACGGTTTACCACAAGCTTAAGATCCTGCATCTCATTTGCTTCCAAAAGGCCGATTATCCGGTCCGCATCTCTTACTGCCGACATCTCGGGAGTTGTGACTATTATTCCCCTGTCAGCTCCGGCAATGGCATTTTTGAATCCCTGCTCTATACCGGCCGGTGAATCCATGATGACATAGTCAAACTCTGCCTTGAGCTCCTTGGCGACCTCCGCCATCTGCTCAGGAGTCACCGCAGATTTGTCCCTGGTCTGGGCAGCCGGGAGCAGGCAGAGTCCCTCTGCTCTCTTATCCTTGATCAGAGCCTGCTTCAGCTTACAGGTCCCCTCTACCACATCCACAACATTATATACTATGCGGTTTTCCAGTCCGAGGACCACGTCAAGATTTCTGAGTCCTATATCTGTATCCACAAGGACAACCCTCTTGCCGAGCTTGGCAAGGCCTGTCCCTATATTAGCCGTGGTAGTGGTCTTGCCTACTCCGCCCTTTCCTGACGTGATGACTATTACTTCACCTGTTACTTCACCCATCTTTTCCTCCCGATCTCTTATCTTACCTTTTCGTTCTTTTATTCTCCGGCTTCACCTGACGCAGCAGTATTTTCCCCGCTGTTTAACTTCTTCCTGAAAAATCTGTTGTTCCTGACCAGATCGCTGTCAAGCGGAGTGATGACTATATGTCCGTCCGCGATGAGCGCCACCTCCGGAGGCGCGGTCTCCCTTCTGGCAAACAATCCTTTTTTCTGTTTCGGGGTATTATCCGCAGCTATGGCCATTGCGTCCGAAATACGAACCTGTATCGGATCCATCTCCATGGCAAATATAAAAGCATCCGGATCTCCGTACGCTCCGGCATCCACATTTCCCTGGAGCGCTCCCAGGACAAATATACATCCTCCGGCAGTTACCGAGGCTCCGGGCTTTACGTCTCCTATCACCATTACCGATCCCTGAGATTCCACATTGGAGCCGGACCGCAGATTGCCCATGATCACCCGGCAGTTTCTCGGATCGACCGCCGCCTGAAGGTTCTCGATGGTTTCTATCATCTGCTCTCTTTCCTTTTTAAGCGCCTCAAGCTCCTTCTCATGACCGGGATCCGGTCCGAGCATCTCCTGAAATCTGGTCTCAGCCTCATTGTTTTCCAGGATGACACCTTCGCATTTGACCTTTGTATTCTCCGCAAGAAGCTTAAGTATCTGAGCTGCCTCATATTCCGTCAGAGTACGTCCTTCTATGGCCAGTATCAAATGCTTGTTCCCGAAGAATTCGGCCGTATTCTTAAACTTATCCTCAACAGCAGGCAGCAGTGCTTCAAACTCCCCGCTTTCGGGAAGTTTGAAGACTATACCTGATTTAACGCCCTTAAGAGTGACCCTATCCGCCATTGATATGCTCCTTCTCGCCGCACCTTTACAGCCCTATTATGATATACCCAAACAAGCGTTATTGGAAACTACAACATATGGTATGTCCAAAGGAAATCCATGCGTATTGACATAACTCAGCCACCGAGCCGAGAACACACGAAAAAGTATACTTTATTGTTTTGGCTCGATGGGGCAAGATATTTTCAGCTTGAAGTTTTTTCTCAGCTATGTT
>CAMUZQ010000011.1 GCA_947165275.1 uncultured Lachnospiraceae bacterium
ATAGGTAAAAGGAGGATAGGTCCCCTCGATACCGACGATGATCTTTCCGGCAGATCTGATCCTGTCAAGCTGGTCACCGCCGGCTGCAGTTTCCTGAGTATTGGGGGATGCCGATGCGCTGGTTCCGCATCCTGTAAGCTGCGTAAGTGAAATGGTTAAAGCGGCTGCGACAGCTGCTGTTTTAATAATGTTTATTCCTTTGAACATGATCTGATACTCCTTTTCAAAAATAAAAACTGTTATCGATTGCTTTTCAGTTCTCCCTGCAGACCTTCCTACATCGACAGCTCGTCCAGCGTGGTAAGATAAATATCGAAGTGCTCATACAAACTCCTCCAACTAATCCCTATATATCCGATAGGGAATATATGTTATGTGTTGACGAGAAATATACACTACCATTCATGTGTTGTCAACCCGTTTTTTAAAACGAAATATTCCGGCTTTCGGCACACAGCTATCCGATATCTTGTAGGGGCGATAAATGCAGTATACAAGGGGTTGAGAGGGCTGTTTTTTTTATCAAAATTTGTTGACATAAAGAGTGGACAGGGGTCATAATTATAGGGCATAGGCGGATTGTCTATGCCCATTTAGATGGATGAACAGGGGAGATTTTTTATGGAAAAGAAGTCCAGATATAATAAAGAATATTTGAGCAATATTGTTTTTGTCTTAATAGTTGCAGCAACAGTTGGGATATGCGCTTTTATTTCCCAGGAGACAGGACTGATGGCATATGCAGATGGTCCGGCTTTGACATCGTCTGGTCCTGATACAAGCTCAAGTACAACATCAAGTAGTACAACATCGAGCAGTACAACGTCCAGCTCAAGCAGCGGCAAATCAAGCTCAAGCAGCGGCAAATCAAGCTCAAGCAGCGGCAAATCAAGCTCGAGCAGCGGCAAATCAAGCTCGAGCAGCGGCAAATCAAGCTCAAGCAGCGGCAAATCAAGCTCGAACAGTGGTAAATCCAGCTCGAGCAGTATTCCGGCAAAGCCCAGCGATTATTCCAAATTAGCCAAGGGAGGATATGACGAAGATGATGATCATGATTCTTTGGGAATAACTGCTGAATTATCAAAGAAAAAAGTCGGATCGATTTTGGATTATGCGTACGAGAAGGATTCTTCGATAAGAGACAGGGTAAATTTGATGATGAAGAATGATGAGGTATTATCATTAACGTTATCGATCCAAAAGCTCAGTTCATCTGATGTCGATGATGATGAAAAAGATAAGATGAAAAAGAAAGCAAGATCATATGACGATGCAGATGATGCCAAGCTTGCTAATTATTTTGATATATCATTATATTTATCAAATGACAATGACTTTTTTACAAATTATCCTATAAAGAACTCTGGCGAATCAATTTCATTTACGTATAAAATACCGGATAGCGTAAAGAAGACCAGCAGTTCAAGCAGTAAGCACACCAGATATTATAATGTAGTCAGATATCATGACGGCGGGGCTCATGGTGTCGGTAATGATTATACTTCCGATACCTCAATGGATTTTAAGGTGAGTGAATTCAGTACGTTCGCTACGGCTTACTATGATAAAAGCTCAAGCAGCTCATCATCATCTTCAAGTTCCAAGAGTTCTGGGGGAGGTAGTTCGAGTACATTAAGAACATCAACTGCAGCGGGTGCAGGAGCGCCAGGTGCCGGTGCAGCGGGTACAGGTGCAGCTGCTGGCGGCGGCAGCACAGGAAGCAGAGCTCCGAAGACAGGGGATGAGTTCAATGCAAAGCTGTGGATATATTTCCTTGTTATAGGTATCGTGGTAGCGCTTTGCTCATTCATTCTCTTCCAGGATACTAAGGAATATTATGATGATAAGAAGGAGGAGTCAAAGTCCTGAGTGATATACCGGGGACTGCTCCTGCAACTGTTCAGACACAGGAACAAGCGGGGTTTGAAATAATATTACATTAATGAAACTTAGGGAGTCGAAAAAAAAGAATCTCGTCAGGGAGATGGGGCGGAGGATTTACCGCCTCATTCTTTTTGTATTCCTTCTATTGGGGGGATCACTTACTATCCTTGCTTCTGTGGAGCTCCTTATCGGTACGATAGGCTATATAAGGACCAGAAGGGTCTATGATGATGCGAATAACAGATTTGTCAGTGTTCATGTAAAGAAAAAGGAACCTGTATCGACGGTATCGACACCTGAGGCAGTATCCGAAAATATAACCGTTTCAGAGGATGAGGCGGAAGAGGAGACGGATTCTTTGCAGGACATAGATGTCGATCTGAAGGCATTGAGGGAAATAAATGATGAGGTAGTCGGCTGGCTGTATTTTGAAGACGGACTTATCAGCTATCCGATCTTATTTTCCGGTGATAATGCAAAGTATCTGAAGAGAAATTATAAAGAAGAATATATGGCTTCGGGCTCGATCTTCTTAGAGGGACAGAGCGCAAGAGACTTTTCGGATCATTATACCCTGCTTTACGGGCATAATATGAGAGATTTGACGATGTTTGGGAAACTCCGATATTATAGGAGCGATAAGAATTATTATAAGGATCATGAATATTTCAGGATCATTACCGAGGATCATGTATACAGATACAGGGTGTTTTCATTCAAGCAGATCTCTTCTGACAGTGATGTTTTCTCGGTTATCGATAAAGACAGCGATGGTCTGAAGGCCTTTGCGGACAAGTATCTGCTTACAAATAATAATGTGGCTTCTGAAGCAGATATAAAAGATGAGGATCATGTACTCGCTCTATCGACCTGTGTTAATGACTACGCATACCGTTTTATAGTCTGCGGAGTAAGGGTCGAGACAACAGATACAAAGAACTCCGGAAACGACGGATCCGAAAAGACAAACGTATCAAAGAACCAAGCCGCAGCCGAAAAGACGAACGTCTCAAAGAACGGAGCCGCAGCCGAAAAGACGAACGTATCAAAGAACAAAGCCGCAGCCGAAAAGACAAACGTATCAAAGAACCAAGCCGCAGCCGAAAAGACAAGCACACAGGATCAGGCTGGATCCGGCAATGAGGGGACATCCCCTAAAGCGGTTTCTGCGAACGGCAGCAGGACTGAGGAGAAAAAGAAAACACCGGAGCAGAATGTATCAAAAAACAGCGCTGCCATAGTAGACGTTGATTTTTGATCAGAATGCAATACTTACAAGTCAATCACCACGCACCTAAAGGTACGTGGCTTGGGTAAAAGCCACAAGGCTAATAACCCGGCCACAGATTGACTAGCCTAAGCCCTACGGGGGCTATGTTATCCGCAAATATATAGTTACCCTGGGACGTTCGGCCTAATCCCAGGCTCTAAGGCCAGTGATTAAAAGCCCCAAAGTGGTTAAGGGCGGTGTTGCTGACACAAAACTGCGGGATAACCCAGGCGAAGGCCACCTTACGGTCCGTAAGTACCGGCTTACAGTATAAAACTTACAATTTTAGGAAAGGAGTGCCGTACGGATGGTATACGTGTTAAACAAAAACGGACAGCCGATTATGCCTACGGAACGGTACGGTAAAGTCAGACGGATGTTAAAGTCCGGGAAAGCAACAGTAATAAGACGCTGTCCGTTCACGATCCAGCTCACCTATGACATAGGGAAACCCGAAACACAGCCCGTAAGCCTTGGTATAGACGCGGGCAGTAAGACCATAGGGGTTTCAGCCACAACAAAGGCTAAAGTCCTTTACGAAGCTGAAGTAACCTTAAGGAACGATATCGTGGAGCTGCTGTCCACCCGTAGTGAAAACCGCAGGGCAAGGCGCAGCCGTAAGACTAGATACAGACAGCCTCGCTTTAATAACAGGGCAAAGCACGAAGGCTGGTTGGCGCCCTCGGTGCAACAGAAAATAGACACGCACTTAGCTGTGATCCGCAGGATACATGAGATACTGCCCATATCCGATATCACAGTGGAAGTAGCTTCCTTCGACCTACAGAGGCTTAAGGCAGACCTTGAAGGCTTAAAACGTCCTAAAGGGGAGGAATACCAGCAAGGCGAACAGCTGGGCTTCTGGAACGCCAGGGAATACGTACTGTGGAGAGATAATCACCTTTGCCAGTGCTGCAAAGGTAAGAGTAAGGATAAAGTCCTTGAAGTACATCACAGGGAAAGCCGCAAAACGGGTGGCGACGCCCCAAATAACCTTGTGACCTTATGCAAAACCTGTCATACCGGACACCATAAAGGAACAGTGACACTTCCTGAGTCCATAACAAAGCGGGGGACATCATTCAGGGATGCTGTATTCATGGGCATCATGAGGTGGGCTTTCTATGACAGGCTTAAGGAACTTTATCCTAACGTGGATAAAACGTATGGGTATATCACAAAGCATACAAGGATAAGCCATATCCTTGAAAAAGCCCACCATATTGACGCACGGTGCATATCGGGCAACCCCAACGCCGTATCAGACGGGACGGTCTACTATCAGAAAAAGGTACGCTGTCATAACAGGCAGATACATAAAATGTCCATAGGCAAAGGGGGCTACAGGAAGCTTAACCAGGCACCAAAGGAAGTCAGGGGCTTCAGATTATTCGATAAAGTGCTTTACCGGAGACAGGAGTACACAGTTTACGGACGCAGGTCAAGCGGCTTTTTCGATATCAGGGATATGGACGGCAGCAAGGTCAACAAAGGCAGCATAAGTTGTAAAAAGCTTAAACTGATAGAACATCAGCAGAGCTACGTAACAGGCTTCCGCAAAATCAAAACAGCAGTTTAACAGGGCTCCTCCCACCGTCTAAAGACAGTGGATTTCCGCCTATGGCAATAGAAAGAATCTATTTATGAAAAATTTACGGAGGTGGATGCTTTATGAGGATACTTGGAAATATCATTTGGATAATATGCGGAGGCTTTATCAGCTGGCTTGGGTGGGTGTTTGCCGGATGTCTGTGGTGTATCACCATATTGGGGATACCTGTAGGACTGCAGTGCATTAAGCTTTCGAGTATTTCGCTGAATCCTTTTGGCAAGGAGGTCAGATACGAGGGGGGCGCCGGTTCCGTCCTGTTAAATATACTCTGGATCCTCTTTAGCGGAGTGGAGCTGGCTTTGGGTAATGCTCTGCTGGGGGTGCTTCTCTGTATTACGATCATCGGCATACCGTTCGGAAAACAGTTTTTTAAGATCGCCAAGGTTGCTTTGTGTCCCTTTGGAGAAGTGATAGACCGGGTTAATTATTTGTGATCAAATATTATATCAACGATATATATGATCATAATAACCGGCATCGCAAAGACTCTGTCACGGAAGAGATGCAGGAACCGGAAGTTGATACCGAAGATAAAGATAATGATGAAGAATAACCGATAAGGCAGAGGCGAAATCCCCTGCCTTTGTGTTTTTTGCTTGACATTTCTTCTCATAAATGACCTTGGGGAAAAAACAGATCGCATTGGTTGGGAGAGTTCCTGTTTGCAGGGAATGTGCGGGGCCTGTGCCATGGCTTTTTATGGTGCTGTATATGCCAATGACTGCTATCTGGTAAATGCCCGGAACAGGGAAAAGGCCCGGGATATCCGCAGTTCCTGCGCCGAGCATTTCGCAAACAGCTGCTCAAAGGCCCTTTCCTGTATGGATGTATGTCCCATGCACATTCCAACGTTGTCTTCCATGGCTAAGATGAACCGGGTTTTCAAGTAAACACTGAAATGCTGCGCCGGGCTTTCAGATATTGCACACAGAGTTAGTGTCTGTTATTATACATATACTTTGCATATGATCGGTCTGCTATTAAGCTTTGGCGATGAAGCAGATCTTGTTTATTCAGACTATAGAAAATATGACTTTTCAATTATCGGGTATCTTATATATAGGCATTTCAGTGTTATTATTCTATCTTCTGGCACCGGCGTATCGTAAGTTTTTATTATGCCTTGCCAGCCTGGTTTTTTGTGGATTCCTGGATAAATATGCCCTGTTTGTGCTTGCAGCGGTTACAACAATGACTTACCTGTCGGGATTTGCCGTTGATAAGGCATATTTGAGCAGAGATTGGATAAGGAAAACGGTATTTTCTGCATCTGTTGTAATTTTTATTGGTTTATTTTTTCTGTGGAAATACAGCTATTTTATTGAGAAAGGTCCATTTGCCGGTCTTATCCTTCCTTTGGGTTTTTCATTTTACTGCTTTCAGGCTATAAGCTATCTGACGGATATATATAAGGGTAAATACGGTCACGAGAGAGATCCCGCAGTTTTTCTGCTCTATATGTCCTGGTTTCCCAAATTTACCAGCGGACCTATAGAAAGGGCGGATCAGTTCCTGCCACAGGCTGCAAAGCTTGACGGAGTCCGTCTGCTTAACGGCAGCAGGATAATAAGAGCCCTTTCATATATAATTTGGGGACTCTTCCTTAAGCTTATGCTTGCTGACAGGATGTCAGTGCCGGTGGATTATATATTCGGAAAACATAATGAATTTGGAAGCATAATGCTGATCATCGGGTCGCTTCTATATACCTTTCAGATATATTGTGATTTTGCCGGGTATACAGATATAGCGATAGGTGTGTCGGAGCTTTTCGGAATAGAGCTGACGGAAAACTTCAGGACACCGTATTTTGCTGAGAATATCACGCAGTTTTGGAGATCATGGCACATTACCTTAAGCAGTTTTCTACGTGATTATGTATATATTCCACTGGGAGGAAACAAAAAGGGGAATATAAGAAAATACGTGAACATAATGATCGTATTTATTATCTGTGGTCTATGGCATGGGAGAGGGATGAAATTTCTGGCCTGGGGTATTCTCCACGGTCTGTATTCGATATTTACCGGACTGATCGCAAAAACCAGGCTTTCTTTTTTGATAAAGGGGGTCATTGGCCGGATCGTGACATTCTGTCTTGTATCATTTGCCTGGATCTTCTTCAGGGCCGAATCACTCAAACTGGCAGTGGATTATATTATATCGATATTTACTGCAAAGCTTATCAATCGTAATATGGACTTCGAGATGGAAAAGGCCGGAACGACTCCGTTAGAGTTGATAATACTTGGTCTGGCATTAGCTGTGCTGTTTATCAGTGATCGGATCGCATACAGGAAAAAGACACTGGTTCCGGATATGATGATCCGGACAGGAGAGATCAGACGGGATTTATGTCTTGTTCTACTGTCGGTTGTAGTATTGATTTTCGGTATTTACGGCAATCTGGAAGTGAAAAACTTTATTTATATGGAATTCTGAAGATGAAGGGGATGGACAGAAAAAAAGGAAGGATATTCTGTATTCGGTTAGCTTTTATAGTGATATTTGTGCTTATTATGTATTTTGCATCCAGGCTTTTGTGCCTGAAGACAAAAGATGGGAGCAGTCAGTGCCTCGGGATGTATGCGCAGCCCAGGGATACCGTAGATGTAGTCATGCTTGGAACAAGCCATATGTATTGTGATGTAAATCCGGCCATTCTATGGGAGCAGGACGGAATAGCTTCGTATGTATTCGGTGCAGCAGAGCAGCCGCTTTGGGTCACATATTATTATCTTATTGAGGTCTGTAAATACCAGAGCCCAAAGCTGGTGGTGCTGGATCTTTATGCCCCGGCAAAATTCAAGGATCACTTTACTGAAGAATACTTCGGGGAGAACATGTATAACATTCGCTTTTCACTTAATAAACTTCGTATGATCGCATCAAGCTGCACTCTCAGTCAGATCAATGAGTATTTTCCTTCTTTTTTCGGATTTCATTCCAGATACAGTGAGATAAATGATGAAGATATTGAATACCTGATCCCGTCAGAGAAAGATGCTGATTTTAAGGGATATAACCCCTTTTTTGAAAGATTAGAGGGTATGGAGCCAACCCTTGATGTAACTGATAAAGGTGACATTACCCCTAAATCTGAGATATATCTGAATAAGATCATAGATTATACGAAAAAGAACAATATAGAACTTTTTTTGGTTGTGAATCCTTATCCTACGACAGCACAGGAAGAATTGGTATACAACAGAATACATGAGATAGCGGATTCAAATAAGGTGTTATTCAGGAGTACAAATTATAACAGTGAGGAAATGGGTCTTGTTTTCGATGAGGATTATAACGATGAGTCTCATTTGAACTACAGCGGAAGCTGTAAGTATTCGTCATTTCTCTCAGACCTGATAAAAGAGAATTATGATATCCCTGACAGACGTGGAGATCCGCGATATGAGTCATGGGACAGAAATGCTGAACAGATGAGTGAACTGTATGGAGAATATTAAATACTATTTGTGCATCAGCAGACCGGGCAGGGCAGAAGGTATTCCGCTCTGCCCGTTTTTTCTGTCCGTATTTTTGAAAAAAGTTATTGACAAATGGCTGTCATGCGTTTATATTATATTCATCATAATTCATACAAAACCTATAGGAATAACACAAAAATATGAGGAGGCGATATTATGGCAGATATTAAAAACAGTGCATTGGATCTGATAGGTAAAACACCTGTTGTGAACATCAGCAGATATGCAAAGAAGGCAGGGGCCGACAAGGCTACGATCCTTGCAAAGATCGAGTATTTCAATCCGGCAGGTTCTGTAAAGGACAGGATCGCTCTTGCAATGATAGAGGATGCGGAGAAGGCAGGGAAATTAAAGCCCGGGGCTACCATCATAGAGCCGACATCCGGAAATACGGGCATAGGCATAGCTTCGGTAGCAGCTGCCAAGGGATATAAGGCGATACTGACGCTTCCCGATACTATGTCTGTGGAGCGCAGAAACCTGCTCAAGGCTTATGGCGCAGAGCTTGTGCTCACTGAGGGCGCCAAGGGAATGAAGGGAGCTATAGCAAAGGCTGAAGAGCTTAACAAGGAGATAGAGAACTCTGTTATACTCGGCCAGTTTGATAATGCGGCCAATCCTGCGATACATAAGGCTACTACAGGACCTGAGATCTGGGAGCAGACCGATGGAAAAGTGGATTTCTTTGTAGCAGGTGTAGGTACAGGCGGAACACTTACCGGAGTAGGAGAGTACCTTAAAGAGAAAAATCCCGAGGTAAAGATCGTTGCAGTGGAGCCTGCATCTTCACCGGTGCTTTCCAGGGGAACAGCAGGACCTCACAAGATCCAGGGTATCGGAGCGGGCTTTGTACCATCGGTACTTAATACAAAGGTGTTTGACGAGGTAATAACGGTTGAGAATGATGATGCCTTTGAGCAGGGCAGGCAGTTTGCGGTTGCTGAGGGAATGCTTGTAGGTATTTCATCAGGAGCGGCACTCAAGGCGGCGGCTGATTTAGCAGGACGTCCCGAAAATGAGGGGAAGACAATAGTTGTACTGCTTCCGGATTCCGGTGACAGATATCTTTCGACGGCGCTTTTTTCAAAATAATATTTTCTTCGATTTGACGATCCAAAAAAGGAAGAGGGCACCCGGCTTCAGGGTGTTCTCTTCCTTTTATACCGATCAGATGTGCGGATCAGGCATCGAGAACATCATCTATCTTGTTCAGCAATTCATCCTTACGGACAGGCTTTACCAAAAAGCCGGCCGGATGAAGGTTGATCGCGCTCATGACCATATTCCTTTCGGAGTTCCCGGTAAGGAAAATGACCGGAGTCCGTTTGTGTCCGGGCATGCTGCGTATGAGCTGCAGAGTCTGCGGACCGTTCATTTCAGGCATAAAACAGTCGAGCAATATGGCGTCGACCTTTTGCTTCTCCAGAAATTTAAGAGCCAGCATTCCTGATTTGACACAGTTCACCTTGTAGGATGATTCCAGATGTGATTTAACAAGCTTCAGGGCGACAGGATCGTCATCCACAACAAGGATGCTGTAGGATTTCTCAGATGTGGCGCAGAGCTTGTCTATGGCGAGCTTGATATCCGAATATGAAGCGTCCCTGTCAATGGTCGCATCCGGACCGGGCTTAACATGGAGCTTAAAGGTATCTGCGTCCGACTCCTCGGCGATAAGCAGCAGGGGAATACTGAGAAGATCTTCATTCTCTCTCAGGTCTATGACACCGAAAAGCTTGGTGCGGGCAACACCTTCGGCATAGACCACTATGCAGTCCGGTCTGCCGATCGTAAGGTCGCTTAAAAGGTTTGTGTTCGTCATCAAAATACCCTGCACCTTGTAATATTGCTCCATTACGTTTACAAGGTCATGCATCTTTTGTGTACTTGATGATATGATCATTACTTTTTTCATAGTAGATATTTTATCATGTGATATGACTCATATCAAGAATAAAGGCGGCAAGATTTATCTGTGTTTTTCACAGTGACGGAGCTTACTTGAGCGTGCTTGCAGGCGATAAGGCCGGCATCCGGTGCGGTTATCTGAACGGGAGGCCGGCATCCGGGAATCAGTGAAAAAACTGTGTCGTATATAGACAAACATAAATAAAGGTGTTATAGTCTAGCCGATATTGAAATAGCAATGTATCCCCGGTGCGGGGAACGTCAGCGGAGGTGAAAAAAATGAATAAGTTCTCTAAAACACAGCGCCTGGTCGGCACAGCAATCCTTTTTGCACTTGTTATAGTACTGCAGACATTCTCAAGCATAATCAAACCCGGACTTGTACCTATCACACTGGCACTTATTCCCATAATAGTCGGTGCTGTTATGTACGGAGCATCAACCGGTGCATTTCTCGGATTTGCTTTTTCGGTCATTGTTCTGATAGCGGTGCTCACCGGAGCGGACCCTGTGCATAATGCTTTTTTTGCGATCAAGCCGGTGCCCATAGTTCTGATCTGCCTGCTTAAGGGGACCTTAGCCGGTTTTCTGGCAGGTCTGGCTGCCAGCAAGCTCTCAAAGACCAATCTGTCTCTGTCCGTGATAGCTGCCGCTATAATCACTCCGGTCTGCAATACAGGCGTATATGCCCTGTGCATGATGCTCTTCTTTAAGGATGAATTAATGGCTGATTACGGAAATGCAGCAGGATACACCAATGTTTTCCTTTTCATAATGGTAGCCTGGATCGGGGTTAATTTCTTTATCGAGCTGATCATAGATGTCATCCTGTCACCTGTTGTGATCAGGATAATAAACACATTGAGACACAGCTCATAAGAGAGGAGGCCGGATATATGATACTTGCGATAGATATGGGAAATACCAATATCGTTGCAGGCTGTCTCGGCAAGGAGGATCAGATAATCTTTACCGAGAGGTTTGGGACAGATATCAATAAAACGGAGCTGGAGTATGCGGTATTGCTGAAAACCATACTTGAACTCCATGATGTAAAGGGTGAGGATATAGACGGCGCGATCATAGCCAGCGTTGTTCCGCCGCTGACCCACATAATCAAATCCGCATTAAGGAAGCTTTTGAAGTGTGAGCCGCTGGTGATAGGAGCCGGACTTAAGACGGGACTTAATATCCACCTTGACGACCCCTCTACACTGGGAGCTGATCTGGTGGTGGATTCCGTAGCCGCCATGAATATTTACGGAGCACCCGTCATCGTCATTGACATGGGGACGGCCACGACCATCACGGTCATCACCAAAGACAGGACCTATATCGGAGGAGCCATATTCCCCGGATTGAATGTCTCCGTAGAGGCCCTTGCGGCAGGGACATCGCTTCTGCCCAGAGTGTCCCTCGGCGCTCCCAGGAAGCAGATAGCTGCAAATACCATGGATGCCATAAAGAGCGGAATAATATATGGAGAAGCATCCAGGATCGACGGTATGATCGACAGATTTGAGGCAGAGCTCGGATACAGCACGAAGGTTGTAGCCACAGGAGGTCTTTCGCCGCTCATAATACCGCATTGCAGACATGAGATCATAAACGATCCGGAGCTGATGCTCAGAGGATTGAAGATAATATATGACAAGAATTCCTGATCGGAGAGATTATGATACAGAAATTTAAGCAGCTTTCCAGAAAGATCGTAGACACAAATGTCATATTCCAGTATTGCAAGGATCAGGTCGAGCTGCCTGACGGCAAGGTGGAGGAATATATTGCATGTGTTCATAAGGGAGCATCTGCCGTGGTGCCGGTGCTCCCCGATGGCAGGATACTTATGGTGAAGCAGTACAGGTATGCCATAGACAGAGTCACGCTGGAGATACCAGCGGGGGGCAGGGACAGCACGGATGAGCCCTTCGAGAGAGCTGCCAGAAGAGAGCTTGAGGAAGAGGCCGGCTATACCACGGATGAGGAGCTGACCCATCTCATCACCATAGCTACCGCCATCGCATACTGCAATGAGATCATAGAGGTCTATGTGGCACATAACCTCAGAAAGACCGAACAGCATCTGGACCCTGACGAGTTTATCGAGACAGAGCCGTACTCAACCGAAGAACTGGCTGAGATGATATATGACGGCCGTATTCAGGATTCAAAGACTATTGCTTCCTTAATGGCATACATCAATAAGTATTGCCATAATTCCTTAACATAAATCTTATAAAATTTGTTGAAAAAAATTTTTTCACAACATGTCGGACGGCGTTTTCAATCGTGTCACAACATGTTGTGATTTTTTGTCCGGAGTGGTGTTTATGCACCGTTTTTTCGCATAAAATCGGTTTGCTTTTATTAATTCAAGCCATTATAATGTTCTGAGTGGTTGGCCACCGTATATGGTCATACTGCTTTGGAGAGGGAACTGGTTGTAAAATGGAAGACCGTATCGAAGCGTTCATAAGTTATTTACATAATATCAAAAAGACTTCGAAGAATACTGAGCTTTCTTATAGGCGGGATCTGAAAAAGCTGGTTGTTTATCTTAACAGGAGAGGGATAGACGATCCGGCCAGGGTCACATCAGAGATACTCAAGGATTATATTGAGAACAGCGAAGAGGGTAAGGCGGCACCCGCCTCCGTTTCGCGGGCAATAGCATCCATGAGGGCATTTTTCTCGTATTTGGAGAAGGAGGGTGTGGTTGAAAGCAATCCCACTGAGGGACTGAAGGCACCCAGGATCGAGAAGAAGCTGCCGCAGATCATGACGATGGACGAGGTTATCCGTCTGCTTAATCAGCCGTCTGGAGATACACCTAAGGAGATCAGGGATAAGGCTATGCTTGAGCTTCTTTATGCTACCGGCATGAGGGTTACTGAGCTCATCACTCTTCAGGTTGATGATGTCAATCTGCAGATGAATTATGTGGATTGTCACGATCCTCATAAGGACAGGATCATACCCTTCGGCATAGAGGCGAGAAATGCCATCAGGAACTATATGGAGCATTCCAGAGAAGCTCTTATAGCGAATAATGACGAGAGGACTCTTTTTGTAAACATGTCCGGCGAGCCCATGAGCAGGCAGGGCTTCTGGAAGCTTATCAAGTATTATACGAAAAAGGCCGGGATCGAGATGGATATCACACCGCATACGCTGCGTCACAGCTTCGCCGCGCATCTGGTGGAGAACGGCGCGGATCTCCGGTCGGTGCAGGAGATGCTCGGACATTCGGATATCTCCACAACACAGATCTATGCGACACTGAGCCATAATCATATCCGTGAAGTATATGCCAAGGCTCATCCGAGACGATAGAACAGGATAATGATTTCAGAAAAGATATGTCTGACTGTTGATACGGTCAGACATTTTTTGTAATGATGATGAAAAAATGGTATCATTAAGCATCAAAGCATTTGTTTCCGGTTTGGCATTACGGGAACGCGCAGGGGCTTTTGGATACATAATAAAACCACGGAGGCGACGATCATGACACCATATGCAGAGATGACCAAAGATGAAATGAAAAGAGAATTAGAGACTCTTCTTAAGGAATATGACAGGTTCCAGAATCTCGGACTGAATCTGGACATGAGCCGCGGAAAGCCCTGCAAGGAGCAGCTGGATCTTTCAATGGGCATGATGGATGCGCTTTATTCTGGCGCTGATCTTACCTGTGAGGACGGTACGGACTGCCGTAATTACGGAACCCTTACAGGCATAAGAGAAGCCCGGGTGCTTATAGGCGACATGATGGAGAATAACCCTGACGATATAATAATCTACGGCAATTCATCCCTTAATGTCATGTATGATACGATATCCCGCGCGATGACTCACGGGATCCTGGGACATACGCCCTGGTGCAAGCTTGACAAGGTCAGATTTCTCTGCCCGTCTCCGGGATATGACAGGCATTTCAAGATAACCGAATATTTCGGCATAGAGATGATCCCTGTAGAGATGCTTCCTACAGGACCGAATATGGATGTAGTGGAGGAGCTGACAGCCTCGGATGATTCTATAAAGGGTATATGGTGTGTGCCCAAGTATTCAAATCCCCAGGGATATTCATATTCTGATGACACTGTAAGGCGGTTTGCGAGATTAAAGCCGGCGGCTCCTGATTTCCGTATATTCTGGGACAATGCCTACGGTATACATCATCTTTATGACCGGGATCAGGATCATCTGATCGAGATACTTGCCGAATGCAAGAGGGCAGGCAATCCGGACCTTGTTTACAAATTTGCATCGACCTCAAAGATCACCTTCCCGGGAAGCGGCATAGCCTCTCTTGCCACATCCAAGAATAATCTGGAGGACATTAAGGAACAGCTTAAGCATCAGACGATAGGCCATGACAAGGTCAATCAGCTGAGACATGTACGTTTCTTTAAGGATATACACGGCATGACAGAGCATATGAGAAAGCATGCGGATGTCATAAGACCGAAGTTTGAGGCTGTAGAGGAGATTTTTGACAGGAACCTTTCGGGACTCGGCATAGGAGAGTGGACTAAGCCGAAGGGAGGATATTTCATAAGCTTCGAGACTCTTCCCGGATGCGCAAAGAATGTGGTCGCGCATGCCAAGAAGGCGGGAGTGACAATGACAGGAGCAGGCGCAACCTGGCCCTATGGAAAAGATCCGAAGGATACAAATATACGTGTGGCGCCTACCTTCCCTTCGCTCGCCGATCTGAAGACTGCGGCTGAGCTGTTTACACTCTGCGTCAGGATCGTAAGCCTTGAAAAGCTGATTGCTGAATGATACGGAAATGAGTGAAGATTTAAGAAGAGCCCTGATCCTTATAAACAGGTCGGCAGGCACCGGGCATGCCCAGGATGATACTCTTGATATCATCTCGAGGTTTGCCAGTAACGGCTATGAGCCTGTGGTATACCCGATAATCCCCGGGACGGAACTCACTTCAGAGAACATCATAGACAGGTACAGGGATAAGGTGGATGTGATCCTGTGCAGCGGGGGAGACGGCACCCTGAATCATGTGATGAGTGCCGTCATGGATCTTGATACGGATAAGAAACCGGTGCTTGCATATATTCCCACCGGAAGTACCAATGACTTTGCGAAAGGACTGAATATCCCCGAGGGGAGAGAAAGGGCTTTGATGAGAGCCGTTGACGGCAGGGATTTTGCATATGACGTTGGACAGATGGGGGAGAGGTATTTTAATTATGTAGCGGCTTTTGGCGCTTTTTCCGAGATAAGCTACGCTACTGACCAGGATCTGAAAAATGTATTCGGATATGCGGCTTATGTGATAAGCGCGATCATGAAGCTCCCCAGGAATATCGGATACAGCTGCCATATGCGCATAGAAGGCGACGGTATCAGCGAGGAAGGGGAATATATCTTCGGGGCAGTGTGCAATTCGTTTTCTGTCGGCGGCATGAAGCTTTTCGGGAATGCTGATGTGAAGCTGGATGACGGCAGGATGGAGCTGCTTCTCATCCGCTCGCCGAAGAATATCGGGGAGCTGAACGGGATACTGTCGGCTCTTGCCATCGGAGGCTCTGATAATCCCAATATAACCTTTTCACAGGTATCAAGGGTTGAGTTCCGATCGACTGAGGAGATATCCTGGACTGTTGACGGTGAGTACGGCGGCAGGCAAAAAGACACCCTTATCGAGGTCCATAATAAGGCCGTAAAGATAAGGATTTAGCAGGCCGCTATACTAGTATAGCGTTTCTTAAATAACTGTACCAAATGCTTGCCTGCTCACCTGATAGCACATTTCCAAAAGCCTCGGCGTAGCCCGCTACGCCTGCGTTTTTGAAAACGCACTCTCAGGCAAGCATTCTGCGCATTAGTCCAGTTATTTTTCGAACGCTATACTAGCTCTGCCAGATCAAGGATCAGACGTTTTGATTCCTCCCAGCCGAGGCAGGGGTCTGTTATTGACAGTCCGTATTTCATATGATCTGAGATCTTCTGATTTCCGGGCTCGATATAGCTCTCTATCATGAGACCCTTTACAAGCTTTTTTATATCCGGATTGTGATTTCTCGAATGCGCTACCTCTTTTGCTATCCTTATCTGTTCCATGAATTTTTTGTCTGAATTTGAATGATTGGTGTCCACGATGCAGGCAGGGTTGACCAGATCCCTCTCTGCATATTTTTCACTGAGAAGGGCAAGATCCTCATAGTGATAATTGGGCAGATTGTTTCCGTGTTTATTTGTTGAGCCGCGCAGGATGGCGTGGGCCAGAGGATTTCCCGCGGTGCGCACTTCGTATCCCCTGTAGGTGAAGGTGTGGGGGTTCTGGGCGGCTATAAGGGAATTAAGCATTACATTCAGATCCCCCGAGGTGGGATTTTTCATGCCGGCAGGGCAGTCAAAGCCTGAGACGACTATCCTGTGCTGCTGGTCCTCTACTGATCTGGCGCCTATGGCCACATAGGACAGAATATCCTGTACATATCCCCAGTTATCCGGGTAGAGCATCTCATCAGCGGCGGTAAGGCCGGATTCGGATATTGCCCTGATATGCATTTTTCTCATTGCTATAAGTCCCTTGCGGAAGTCAGGCTTACCCTCGGGATCGGGCTGATGGACTATCCCCTTATATCCCTCGCCTGTGGTGCGGGGCTTATTGGTATATATTCTCGGTATTATCAGGATGCGGTCTTTTACCCTCCCGGCTACTTCTGCAAGTCTTGATATGTAATCACAGACGGGATCCTCGCTGTCGGCGCTGCAGGGGCCTATTATCAATATAAAACGGTCATCCCTGCCTGTGAGTATATCCGCTATCTGCCTGTCTCTCTCTCTCTTCAATGCGGAAAGCCTGTCAGGCATGGGGAATTCCTCCCTTATCTGTGCGGGTGTCGGCAGCTGCTTAATAAATTCCATTCCCATAGTATTGCTCCGTTTTGACTTTTGTACAGTGTTCATTTAAAGTAAAAAAAGGTTTTTTTAACTTATCACACACATGAGGGTTTTATCAACTTTTTTTATCGGGATATGATATATGAAATCAGCTGATGATCTGAAAAGGATGCTTCATGATATGGATCACAGGAGCTATCCTTCCTATAAGCAGACAAAGGGAGAGTACAGGTTTGACGGCTATATTCTTTCAATAGACCATGTGCAGGGGGATCCTTTTGCATCTCCTTCAAGGGTAAGCGTCAGGGTGGATGGGGCAAGGGCAGGCTTTCCTCCTGAATTCAGGGCGGGGAAGCACAGGCGGACAGCACTTGAGGATGAGCTTGCCAGAAGATTCGCCCGGGCTATAAAAAAGAATGACCGGAGGGGTTCCGGATCCGGAAAGAGCGGGCTGATAAGCTCCAGCAGACCCGGTCAGGAGGTTCTCGAGAGAACCTGCTGCCGGATAGATCCGGACTCAGGGGAGGTCGTCTTTCGCATGGAGATCGGGTTCCCTGCCTTCGGGAGGAGCATCAATGCGGGGGAACTCATACATATGCTGTTTGAACTCCTGCCTGAATATGTGAAAAGCGCATTGACCTATCACAAAGACAAGCATGACAGCTATATGGAAGTACTGAATCTGGCGGATGACAGGCTGGCGATAAGAAAAGCTCTTGATGAAAGAGGGCTTGCGGCATTCGTCGCAGACGGGGCGATACTTCCGAGAAGGAGTGGGGTATCGGATCTTCCCATGGAGAAGGCTGTTCCCTTCAGATCTCCTGATAGTCTTAAGGTAACCCTTTCCCTCCCCCACGCGGGAGAGATCACCGGCATGGGGATAAAAAGGGGGATAACCCTTATCGTCGGAGGAGGCTATCATGGAAAATCCACACTGCTTCAGGCTCTGGAGAAGGGTGTATATGACCATATAAAGGGAGACGGAAGAGAGTATGTCATAACGGAAAGCACTGCGATGAAGATACGTTCGGAGGACGGAAGATGTGTGCACAGTGAGGATATCTCGCTTTTTATCAGCAATCTTCCGGATGGCAGGGATGCGGGGAATTTCTCGACTGAGGATGCAAGCGGGAGCACCTCCCAGGCTGCCAATGTGATAGAGGCAGCTGAGTGCGGGGCCGGAACACTGCTGATAGACGAGGATACCTGTGCGACGAACTTCATGGTCAGGGATGAGCTTATGCAGAGGGTCATAAATAAGGATAAGGAGCCTATAACTCCTTTTATAGACAGGATGAGATATATCTTTGACAGCTTCGGGATATCCTGCGTGCTCGCAGCCGGCAGCTCAGGGGCCTTTTTCGGAGTTGCGGATACCGTGATCCAGATGGACAGCTATGTGCCGTATGATATCACGGACAGGGCGAGATCCGAATATGAAAAGGCGGGATACAGGCCGCCTGATGACACTGAAGGACAGGAGCCTGATTTTAACAGGGTGATATCAAGGTGCGGCATATTCGGTGACGGGGACAGAGTAAAGGTCAGATCGCATGGAAGAGACGGCTTCAGTATAGACCATGAGGAGGTGGATGTCCGTTATCTCGAGCAGCTTGTAGATAATGAACAGACTCTGGCGCTGGCGCAGACAGTGAAGCTCGCTGTTCTTGATATCATAGACGGCAGCACGACCTTCAGGGGTGTGCTTGACAGGATAGAAAAAAGACTGGAGACTGACGGACCGGAGGCTCTGTGCAAAAGGATGCCGGTCTGCGGATACGCAAGGCCCAGGAGACAGGAGATAGCTGCGGCGCTTAACCGGTGCAGGTTTTTGAGGATAGCAAGGAAATGAGTGAGAGAAAGAAGGTTGCGGTTGCCATGAGCGGCGGCGTGGATTCGTCAGTCGCTGCATATCTGCTGCACCGGCAGGGATATGAGGTCATTGGAGTCACGATGCAGATATGGCTTGATGACGGACTGTACGAGCTTGCAAGGACAGACGGCTGCTGCTCTCTTTCTGCGGTGGATGATGCGGAGAGGGTCTGCAGGATCATAGGCATACCCCATCATGTGGTCAGCTTTAAGGATATATTCCGTGAAAAGGTCGTAAGCAATTTTATAAATGAGTATATAAACGGACGTACACCTAATCCCTGTATCGTATGCAACAGGTACGTAAAATGGGAATCGCTGCTGGACTGGGCACTGGAGCAGGGGGCTGATCTTATTGCCACAGGGCATTATGCGAGGGTGAAAAGACTGCCGGATAAAAGATATACCATAGAGCGTTCGGTCACTCAGGCCAAGGATCAGACCTATGCCCTCTATAACCTGACTCAGGAGCAGCTTGCACATACGCTGATGCCTGTGGGAGATTATGATAAGGGAAGGATCCGGGATATAGCAAAGGAGGCGGGGCTTCCGGTCAGCGGCAAGCCTGATTCCGAAGAGATCTGCTTTATCCCCGATAATGATTATGCCGGATTTCTCGACAGGGAGGCCGGCGGCAGGGTGCCGCCTGCAGGAAATTTCGTGACGGAGAGTGGGGAGATACTGGGAAGGCATAAGGGGATCACCCACTATACCATAGGCCAGCGGAGAGGACTCGGGCTTGCCATGGGACATCATGTTTTTGTTACGGAGATAAGACCTGATACAAATGAGGTGGTAATAGGTGAGGATGGTGATGTATACTCATCTGTGCTTTCGTGTCACGGACTGAACTTCATGTCCTTGCCGGAGGAAGGGCTCGGGATCGGAGAGAGTGTCAGATTATTCGGAAAGATACGCTACAGGCATCCCGGTGAATGGTGCAGGGTGAGGCGTACCGGAGAGGACAGTCTGGAGGCGGTGTTTGAAAAGCCCGTCCGGGCAGTCACCCCGGGACAGGCAGCAGTTTTCTATGACGGAGATCATATAGCATGCGGAGGGACAATTGACCAGGGAAAGAAGGAATGAATTTGATCTGATACGCGCACTGTCCACGGTTTGGATAGTGCTGTTCCATTACAGCTTCGCCTTTGTGCAGTATTCTGTAGGCGGAGATCATATATATGTGATGATGCATGCGAACGGCACCTGGGGAGCCCTTTTCGTGTCTCTTTTCTTCATGCTTTCAGGGGCTTCGCTTTATTATAACTGGAGCGGAAGGCTTACCTCCTTCAGCGGAAAGGGAGGGGTGCTTGATTTTTACAGGAAGAGATGGCTTGCCATATTCCCCATGTTTTATATCGCATGGATCGCTTTCTATATCGTGACTGTCATATCCCTCAACTGGATCTGGAACTGGGGCGGGGAATATCGTAAGCTTTGGCTTACCCTCCTCGGTGTTGACGGATATTTCATGTACAGGGGAACGAATTACTACACGGTGGGAGAGTGGTTCCTCGGAGCCATTATCATGCTCTATGTCCTTTATCCCCTGCTCCAATGGTGCATAAAGAAGATACCCTTGGCCGCCACGGCGGTGATCACGGCTTTATTCGCATTGAATGTGGGAAGAGGACTGATACCTGCCCTGGCTTCCTATAATGCATGGGTGCAGATTTCGGATAATATAAGCATCATTACCTGTCTTATGTCCTTCTGGATCGGGATGCTCCTGATAAGAGCAGACAGGAGGCTTGTGAAAAAAAGATATGTCATACCGTCGGTCATCACCGGGCTTCTCATCATGCTGGTGCCGCTTCCCGTGAGCACGCTGATCCTTACGCCCGTATTGTCGGTCTGCTTTTACATAGTGCTGACTGCCGTTTCGGTCTCGCTTGACGGACACAGGGGCAAGTGGAATCTTAAGCTATATGATGCTGCAGTAGGTTTTTTCAGCAAATACTCATTTGCGATCTTTCTTGTGCACCATGTGATCGTGCAGAAGATGATGGCTGTATTTACGGGCAGGGAGCTTTCATATCTGATGAGTATCCTCTATTTCCTTCTCTGCCTTGCTGTGATATCCCTCCTTGCCGTGCTCCTCACGAAGGTGACGGATCTTGTGGTGGCCGGGATATCAAAGCTTTTGCAGGGAGCCGTAAAAAGAAGCTGATCAAAGCGGTATCTCGCTTCTTATCCTTTTTCTGAAAATGGAATATGAGCCGAAGCCTGCCGAGAGGAGAACACGGGCCGTCCTGTCAAAATCCGCGGCGATATCCTCTGAAGCATGCGCATCAGATCCCACTGTCGGCGGCAGACCGCCAAGATCGTGATAGCGGCGTAATATATCCATGTGGGGATTTGGCTGGTCCATGCCTTTGCGGAAGCCGGCGGAGTTTATCTCTATACATTTTCCGTGTGAGATGATTGTCTTAAGGAGCGGGTCCAGTACATCCGCGAATTTTTCATATGTGAAACTGTGATTTCCGGAGCTGCCGTATCTCAGTATATAGTCAAGATGGCCGTATGAATCATAATCCTCATACATGGAAGCGTTCATGAGCTCTTCTTCAAAATAAGCCCTGCAGGCGGCGTCGTCATCGGCATAGTCATCAAAAAATTCGGGGAAATACGGATCAACGTTATTTACCACATGGGAGGATCCTATGACAAAATCAAAATCCCATTCTTTAAGATAAGCGGAAAAATATGAAAAAACGTTCTCTGTGGGCTGCAGTCCGGCCTCTATGCCGAAAAGGATCTCTATCTGACCGGAATATTTCTCCTTCAGCCTTATGATATTGTCGCGATATGCCGGTGTATCCACAACAAAGCTCCCGCCGTCTTCGATTCCGTAGTCGTTATGCTCTGTGAAGCATATGCAATCAAGCCCCAGCTCAATGGCACGGACCGTCTCGGATTCTGCATCGGATGATCCGTCGAAAGAAAATGTTGAATGAAGGTGACAGTCGGTTTTGATCATATTATCGCTCCGTAGATAAACCGGCATTGCCGGCATTTATTGACGGAGTAATAGTACTTGAAAAAAAAACGGAAATCAAGTATCATATATAACGCTGATGTGAAGAGGCGGGCAAGTGGTCCTTCGCTGAAAGCATGATCAAATTATATCATTTAATATTTCGTAGGAGGATTTTCATTATGGCAGTAAAAGTTGCAATCAATGGTTTCGGTCGTATCGGACGTCTTGCTTTCAGACAGATGTTTGGCGCAGAGGGATATGAGGTAGTTGCTATCAACGATCTTACTTCTCCCAAGATGCTCGCTCATCTCTTAAAGTATGATTCATCACAGGGTAAGTATGCTCTTGCGGATACGGTTTCAGCAGGTGAGGATTCCATTACAGTTGACGGCAAGACTCTTAAGATATACAAGGAGCCTGACGCAAATAACTGTCCTTGGGGCGAGCTCGGCGTAGACGTTGTTCTCGAGTGCTCGGGATTCTATACATCAAAGGAGAAGGCACAGGCTCATATCAATGCCGGCGCAAGAAAGGTTGTTATCTCTGCTCCTGCGGGAAATGATCTTCCTACTATCGTATATAATGTTAACCATACGACTCTTAAGCCTGAGGACAAGATCATCTCAGCAGCTTCGTGTACTACTAACTGTCTTGCACCCATGGCTAAGGCTCTTAACGATCTGGCTACCATCAAGTCAGGTATCATGAGCACGATCCATGCATACACAGGTGATCAGATGATCCTTGACGGACCTCAGAGGAAGGGCGATCTCCGCAGGTCAAGAGCAGGCGCTATCAACATCGTTCCCAACTCAACAGGCGCTGCAAAGGCTATCGGCCTTGTTATCCCTGAGCTTAACGGCAAGCTTATCGGCTCTGCACAGAGAGTTCCCACTCCTACAGGATCCACAACTATCCTTGTAGCTACAGTTGAGAAGTCTGTAACAAAGGAAGAGATCAATGCAGCAATGAAGGCAGCAGCTACAGAGTCCTTCGGCTACAATGAGGAAGAGATCGTATCAAGCGACATCGTAGGAAGCACATACGGATCGATCTTCGATGCTACACAGACCATGGTAGGTGAGGATAATCTCGTTCAGGTCGTTTCATGGTATGACAACGAGAATTCATACACATCACAGATGGTTCGTACTATCAAATATTTCTCAGAGCTTGGATAATATAAAGTTTTCAATCTCGGTTTTATATTAATCATTAAGGTCCGGTCCATAAGGACCGGACCTCATTTTTTATAACCCATGAAGGAGGTTCAGACTAATGGCACTTAACAAGAAAAGCGTTGACGATCTCAGCGCAAAGGGCAGGAGAGTCCTTGTACGCTGCGACTTCAATGTACCTTTAAAGAATGGAGAGATCACGGACGAGACTCGTATCAATGCAGCTCTGCCCACGATCAAAAAGCTTATGGAAGATGGCGCTAAGGTCATACTCTGTTCACATCTCGGCAAGGTTAAGAATGGCCCCAATGAGGGTGAGTCGCTTGCTCCCGTGGCAAAGTCACTTTCATCAAAGCTTGGCAAGGATGTCAGGTTCATCGCGGATTATAATGTTACCGGCAAGGATGCTTCGGATGCAGTGGCAGCTATGAACGACGGTGATGTGATCCTGCTCCAGAATACACGTTTCAGGGGCAAGGAGGAGACCAAGCCTCAGGAGGCAGGAGAGGCTTTTGCAAAAGAGCTCGCTGATCTTGCTGATGATTATGTATGCGATGCTTTCGGCTCTGCCCACAGAGCGCATGCGTCTGTTGCAGTGGTAACAAAATACATCACCGAAAAGGGCGGCACAAACGCTGTCGGCTATCTCATGCAGAAGGAGATAAATTTCCTTGGAAATGCCGTAGAGGATCCGGTACGTCCTTTTGTCGCTATCCTTGGCGGAGCAAAGGTTGCTGACAAGCTCAATGTCATAGACAATCTCCTTGAGAAGGCTGATACGCTGATCATCGGCGGAGGCATGGCATATACCTTTGTCAAGGCTCAGGGCGGCAGTGTAGGAAAGAGCCTTGTGGATGATACAAAGCTTGATTACTGCAAGGAGATGATCGCAAAGGCAGAGAAGCTTGGAAAGAAGCTTCTGCTTCCTGTGGATACCGTAGTATGTGACGGCTTCCCTGATCCTATAGACAAGGCTGATATAGCAACATCTGTTGTGAAGACTGACGCGATCCCCGATGACAAGGAAGGCCTTGATATCGGACCTGAGACCCAGAAGGCATATGCTGATGCAGTAAAGAGCGCAAAGACTGTTGTCTGGAACGGACCCATGGGAGTATTTGAGAATCCTGTCCTGGCAGAAGGAACAAAGGCAGTCGCAAAGGCTCTCGCAGATACCGAAGCTACTACCATAATCGGAGGCGGAGATTCCGCTGCTGCAGTAAACCAGCTTGGATTCGCTGATAAGATGACACACATCTCAACAGGCGGCGGCGCTTCTCTCGAATTCCTCGAGGGCAAAGAGCTTCCCGGCGTCTACGCAGCTGATGACAAATGATCCTGTGGATCATTTGTGGGCACGCTTATGAGCGCCGTGCGCGAATGTGCCCCGGACAATGATCCTGTGGATCCGACAGAATAATTCAGATATAAGACTACACTTTATTAATGAGGAGAAAAATAATGGCAAGACGTAAGCTTGTAGCCGGCAACTGGAAGATGAACATGACACCTACCCAGGCAGTCGAGCTTGTTAATACACTTAAACCCCTTGTGGTATCAGAGGACGTGGATGTGCTCTTCTGTGTGCCTGCAATAGACATACCCGCAGTTGTTGAGGCATGTAAGGGAACAAACATCAAGGTGGGAGCCGAGAATATGTATTTTGAGGAGAAGGGCGCTTATACAGGCGAGATCTCTCCTGATATGATCGTTGATTCAGGCGCTACACATGTCATCATCGGACACTCTGAGAGAAGAGAGTACTTCGGTGAGACTGATGAGACAGTCAACAAGAAGGTCCTCAAGGCTTTTGAGCACGGCCTCACACCCGTGATCTGCTGCGGCGAGTCCCTCACACAGCGTGAGCAGGGCATAACCATTGACTGGATCAGACAGCAGATAAAGATCGCTTTCCTTAATGTTACGGCTGATCAGGCAAAGAAGGCCGTGATCGCATATGAGCCTATATGGGCTATCGGTACCGGAAAGACGGCTACCTCTGATCAGGCAGAGGAGGTATGTGCAGCAATAAGAGCATGCATCAGGGAGCTTTACGGTGATGATGTGGCAGATGCCATAATCATACAGTACGGCGGATCCGTAAATGCAGGAAACGCAGCAGAGCTTTTTGCAAAGCCTGACATCGACGGCGGTCTTGTAGGCGGCGCATCGCTTAAGCCCGATTTTGGAAAGATCGTTAATTATCAGTAAGGAACGGAAAACGCTGCGGGACTTACCCGGAGCGCAGTGAAGAGTTGACAAAAAGGAGTTTATTGGGCATAATGCGCAGTAGACTCCTTTTTGAAAAAAGGACTTCTCTTTTTTATTGTTTTCTAGTATAATTGTAACTTGAATTTAATATGTTTTTATTCAGGAGGGAATAAAATGAATATCACAAAGAGTAAACAGGGGAGCACTCTTACAGTTGGGCTTGAGGGAAGACTTGATACAACTACTGCACCTCAGCTTGAGTCGGAGCTGAAGACAGCTCTCGATGATGTAACAGAGCTTATCTTTGATATTAAGGATCTTGCATATATTTCATCCGCGGGACTTCGTGTACTTCTTTCTGCTCAGAAGGTTATGAATAAACAGGGCAAGATGGTAATACGCGGCGCCAGCGAGGAGATCATGGAGATCTTCGATGTGACCGGATTTGTTGATATCCTCACAATAGAGTCATAGACAGGAGGAGCTCGTGACAACTGAAGAGGTCTATGTAAAAAGCGACGGTTCGGGCTTTGATTCTGCTCTGAAGGTTGTCGACGATTTTAATGAGGGTGTGAAGCTTACTGAACGCTCTGCAATGCATGTGAGGCTTCTTGCCGAAGAGATGCTTGGCATGGTAAATGCCATAAGTCAGGATTTCGAGGCCTTATTCTGGGTCGAGGGTGATCATAAGGAATGCAGGCTGAAGCTCCATGCAACCATAGATATGGATCCTTCGAAAAGAAGAGAGCTCATGTCAGTCTCCTCCTCCGGAAGGAATATTTCGACGAGAGGTGTTATGGGCAAGATCAGAGAGTTGCTGGAAGTCGGCATGGAGAACTATGATGACGTAGGGAAGCTCCAGATGCAGTATGGCATTTCTCCTATGAGCTATGGCATGATGGGAGTGGACAATGAGATGATGAGTCAGGCGGTTCTTTCATGGTCCCTGAAGCAGTATCGTGACAGCATATCCGATCTGAAGGATGAAAACGAAGCCAATGAAGAGGCCTGGGACGAGCTGGAGAGATCGATTGTGGCTAATATCGCAGATGATGTTCAGGTAGGCATATTAAGGGATGAAGTCAAGCTCATAGTTACCAAACGTTTTATCTGATCCTGTTGTAAGATCGATATAAATGAGAATATCAAAGCAAGCTTCTGTGTATACAGAGGCTTGTTTTTTACTGTGGGAGAGGGGACCGTGTTTCCCTGCGACAGCTAAAAGGCAGTTGCTTTCGATTGTGATTGACTGTATAATGTAGCTTGTATTTATGTCGACAGGATGGGCATAGGGCTGTATATCAGTTTTATATCACATAGATCAGCGATTTATCACACAGGAAGTGATAAAGATAGGAAAACATTGGTTTCTCATTATGGATTTGGAATTTAAGACGGTTTCTTTTGCGGAAAAAGAGATGATAGACCGGTATGCATTTCGATATGGCGAAAGATCCTGTCAGCATTCTTTTGTTTCCATGATCGGGCATTCTGAAAAGTACGGGGATGCTGTATATGAAAAGGATGGATGGCTTTATTATTGCAGAGAGAATCTGGAAACGGATCAGAAAAGGTTTTATCTGTGTCCTTTGGGAGACAGGGAGGACATAGCCGGTTTTACCCGGGCAATCGGGAATATACTGGAGGATGCTCATAAATACGGCAAAAGAGCACGATTTGAAACTGTCACGAAGAGTGCGGCTGCGATGCTTGAGTCCTGCTTTCCGGGACGTTTTGATATCAGTCCCTGCAGAGACTTTTATGAATACATCTATTCCAGGGAAAAGCTTGTGAAGCTTCCTGGAAAAAAGATGGCCAAGAGGCGGTATCAGGTAAATGCGTGTCTCAGATATTATCAGGGGAGGCTTGAGGTAGATGCGATAAAGGAATCTGATATTCCGGAGATAAAGCTTTTCCAGGAGGAATGGCTCAGAGAGAGGTATGAGGAGATCGGCAATCCTGAGCTTCTGGAGGAGAACGGGGCGATCATGAGGGAGCTGGATGAGTTCAGCCGCTGCGGTCTCATGGGCATTATCATAAGACTTGATGATGAGGTCGTGGGTTATGCCTACGGAGTCTGTCTCACAGATGACAGCTTTGATATACTGGTGGAAAAGGGAAATCGCGACATCCTTCATATATACAGGCTTTTGAAGAGGGAGCTCCCCGCACATTGTGATGAGAAGATACAATGGATCAATTGGGAAGAGGATGTGGGAGATCCGGGTCTCAGACAGATCAAAACAGACTATTATCCTGATATGCTGATGGAAAAGTTTATTGTGGAGGAGCTTTGTGAATAAACTTGAAGCAAATGTGTCGCTTTTTGTCATAACTTTTTTTGCTGCGATACAATATGTATTTCTTAAGAACATACCTTCGTCGGTATCTCATTTCGCTTATCTTTTCATAACAAATCTGATCGGCTTCATCCTTATTTTTATTGTTTTTTTCGGCGAGCTTTTCCGTCTTGACAGGAAGCAGATAGGACAGAGCTTTCTGCTTTCTCTCGAGCTTTTCGGATACAATATCTTCATGCTCATGGGGTCGACAGAGGTGGATACTACGGTAAGCGCCTGTGTGCTTTCCGCATATTTTATTTTCATTCCGATCTATTCCTATGTGCTTTTCAGGCAGAAACCATCCAAAAATACGATCGCAGCCCTTTGTGTGGCGACTTTGGGACTTTTTGTCTTCACAGGGCTTGATGCAGGAGGTCTGCTGAATATCAATGTGCTTTTTTTGTGGATAGGTGATCTGTTTTTTGCAGCCTATATCCTGACCACGGAGAAAATGACTGCCCGGTCGAATCCTTCAATACTTGCGATGGGACAGCTGTTTTTTAATTTTATTTTTGCATTGATCGTCTGGGTTGCGCAGGCTTTATACACTGGAGAGAAGCTGGAGATACCGAGTGCGTCGGAGTTCTGGGGCAGTGTGCTTTTCATCTGTTTCTTTATCAGAGGGCTTTATGGAGTCATCCAGATCTATGCCCAGAGATATGTCAGCGCATTTAACACATCTTTGATCTTTTCATCTGAGATCCTGATGACGATAATCATGTCGCCCATTCTTTCCAGGATCTTCCATACGGAAAAGGAGACCATAACAGCATATAAGCTGGTCGGAGGCATTTTGATCGTATGTGGGATCCTTGTGGCGGATCCGGCATTTACAGGCTTTGTATCGAGGAGATTTTCTCATGCAAAATAAAAGAACGGTGAGAAGGTGGATACAGTATACGATCGCAAGCGCAGTTGTTTACCTGGTGCTTGATGTTTCAGTGCGTGTGACAGGAGCCATCAGGGTGCCGGATGCGGTCGGGGTGAAGAATTTTCTGGCCGTGCTTTTAGGGCTTGTCTTCGGCCCTTTCGGCGTAGCAGGATGCTGTATGGGGTGTCTTATGGGGGGACTCCTGCTCAGCGATCTGGATATATCTCTGCTGTATGAATGTCTTTCGAATATCATGGTCGGACTTGGCATGTGGTGTATGTGGCACTGGAGAAACAAGACCGGGACAGTATTCCTGAAAAAACCGGTGGATTACAGAAGATATATGTTAATGCTGCTTTCGCTGTCTTTAATGGCAGGGATCACGGCTTTTTTCATGCTGCCTGACCACAGCTTCCTTCCATATTTCGGTGGTTATTTTATCATGGGGATAATCGTAGGCATTCCGATACTGATCCTTATGACAAGTATCGTATGCGTGAATCCTGTGCTTCCGCCATGGAGAAAGCGGGAGGAGGGACTTACGGGAAATGTGAGTCTGGCTCCGGAGACTCTTACAGCCTTTAATGAGCAGCTTGAGGAGTATGCGATGTCAAAGAAGGTCAAAATGAAGGAGATATTCGGCATACAGAACTGCATAGAAGAGGTATTGATCCGCTTTCAGGAGGCAAATCCGGATTCGGTGACCAGGATCAGGGTGGAGTTTCATGACAGTGTTTCAATAGATTTCGAAAATGATGGAATTCGCTGTAATCCATTCCGTTCGGGAAAGGATGAGGGCACGGAAACTTTGATGGGGTTAAAGCTGATCCTTCACAGGGCGCTCCGTTCATCGTACAGTCACCAGGACGGATGCAATATGGTTCATATCGTCATGTGATATTGCTCCGGGGGATCAGGTGTAACATCATCTGTAAACAGTAGCAAGCTTATCTTATAGGGGAAGATCAGAAATGCTGGAAAAGATCCTTACAAAAGAAGACTGCAGAAAATGCCAGTTCTGCTGCGCGTACAGAAGGCAAAGCCTATGGGAGACGCCGCTTTTTACGCCGGAAAAAGCCAAACGCCTGAAAGAATCATTTCCTGAGGCGAAGTTCAAGGAGGCAAAGGACGGCTTTGTCACCTTAGACCTGGACAGCAGGTATCAGACGGATGATCCGGAGGAAGAAGCGCGCTGCTGGTTTAATAAGGAGGGCTGCGCACTGGCTCCGGAGGATAAGCCCTTTGACTGCGCTGTATGGCCTTTCAGGATAATGAAAAGGAACGAGGAGATCATGATCACACTGGATAAGGATTGTCCTGCTCTGGCAAAGCTCGATCCTGAAAAGGTGCGTATGTTTCTGAAGGAAGAATTAAGTACGAAAATATGGGATTATATTTCAGAACATCCTGAGGCGATCCAGGAATATAAAGAGCATTATGAAATAATAGAGGTGAGAAAAAATGGGTAAAAGAAAATCTATATCTCATAGAGTAAAGCGCATCCTTCTGGGACTTTCCCTTACGGCCGTCATCATCACAGCGGTGGTGGCTGTGATAAGCATGATGCTTATCAGGAATCGTGTCGTGCAGGACAGTAAGGAGCTTGGAGATTCGGCTACGGATATTGCAGCCTCAAGCCTGACGGCGCAGATGGAGCAAAACCGTATGAATGTGGCCGACAGCCGTGCAGAATATGCCGGCGCGCAGCTGAACCGTATCTCCGGATTTATAACGTCTCTTAAAAACAATATAGAATTCATATATGCCAATCCTGAACGGTATGGTCCGGTGCCTGTGCTTCCGCCGGATAAGAAGAATGCCGGGAAGTATGTCATGATGCGGGATCTTCAGAATGAGAGCATAAAGATCGACGATATTAAAGAGGAGATGGAGCTTTTGGGAAATATGGACAGCTCCTTTTCCTCCATCATAGATGTAGCCGGAGGTGAGATCGCCACCATGTATATGGGTCTGGAGTGCGGTGTCATGATCAGCTATGATAAGTATTCGCAGCTGGCAGATCCGGGTCCGGGCAAGGAATCATATTTTGATTTTACCGAACGTCCCTGGTACACGTCAGCAAAGGAGAGCGGAGACATTGTCTTTTCCGATACCTATATGGATGATTACGGCAGAGGTCTTACCATCAGCTGTTCCGCACCGTTTTATAAACCGAATGGTGAATTTGCCGGCGTCATCAGCATGGACATCCTGATAGATGATCTGCTGCAGTCCATCATCAATCTGCAGAGCACTGACGGCTCCTATGTCATGCTCGTTGAGCAGGACGGTGATATCATTGCTTCTCCTTTTATGGAAAAGGATGATGAGAATTTTGAGAATATATTGACTGACGAATCCAGTGAGATGGGACAGGTAGCTGACAAGATCCTCAGCGGGGTTTCAGGTATCGCAAAGACTGATCAGGGAGTTTATTATTCCTATGCGGAAATAGGCATGACGGACTGGACTCTGGTGATCTACATACCTGCGGAGAGTATCGGAGATCCTGTAAATCTGATCAAGGAGACGATACAGTCCGGTACCAATGCTACTTTGTTATCCATAAACTCAACGATACGGTATACCATTGTGGCGCTGTTGCTTGTCATATTCTTCATCATCGTCGGAGTGCTAAGCGTGTCAGGTAAATTCTCTGACAGGATCATAAGGCCGTTGATCGCCTTAAGAGATGATGTGATGATCATAAGCGGAGGCGATCTGACGCATCAGGCTAAGATCATAGATAATGACGAGGTCGGAGATCTTGCAGCAGCGTTTAATGATATGTCTTCTTCGCTGACAAAATATATCGACAACCTGACAAAGGTCACAGCAGAGAAGGAGAGGATCGGAGCGGAGCTCAATGTCGCTACCCAGATCCAGGCGGATATGCTGCCCAGAACCTTCCCGCCGTTCCCTGAGAGGACGGGCGAGTTCGACCTTTACGCTTCCATGGATCCTGCCAAGGAGGTGGGAGGCGATTTCTATGACTTCTTCCTGATCGACGACGATCATATCGGACTTGTAATGGCTGACGTATCCGGAAAGGGAGTGCCGGCTGCGCTCTTCATGGTCATAGCAAAGACTCTCATAAAGAACAGGGCATTGCTCGGAGGTACTCCTTCGGAGGTTCTGGAATATGCGAACGACCAGCTGTGTGAAGGAAATGAGGCCGAGCTTTTCGTTACGGTATGGATGGCTATAATCGAGATATCTACCGGAAAGGGTGTAGCGGCTAACGCAGGGCATGAGCATCCTGTTATCAGACGTAAGGACGGAGCGTTTGAGCTTTCCATATACAGGCATTCTCCCGCAGTGGCAACCATGGAGGGGATACCCTTCAAACAGCATGAGTTTGAGCTTCATCCCGGAGATTCGCTCTTTGTATATACTGACGGCGTACCGGAGGCTACAGATGCAAATAATGAGCTGTATGGTACAGACCGCCTGCTTGAAGCTCTGAACAGCGAGCCTGATGCAGATGTCAAGAGACGCCTTGAGATCGTAAAGGCTTCGGTGGACGGCTTCGTTGGCGATGCTCCTCAGTTCGACGATCTTACAATGCTTGCTTTCGATTACTACGGAAAAAAATAAAGCAGACATGAAGATACATCATATCGGATATCTTGTAAAAAAGATGGAAAAGGCCCTGCCGCGGTTTGAAGAGCTTGGGTACAGCGTGGAAAGGGAGTCTGTATATGATGAATACAGAAAGGCGGATATAGCTTTTCTGGCAATGGACGGATACAGGATAGAACTTGTATGTCCGCATAAGGAATCCGATGTTTATCCTCTGTTAAAAAAGCTCGGAAACACTCCCTATCATATCTGCTATGAAACGGAGGATCCTGAGGGGGATATAGCCCGGCTAAAAAACAGCGGATATACGGCATTTACGGACATACAGCCTGCACCTGCCATAGGCGGAGAGGCAAAGGTGATATTTCTGATACATTCCCGTATGGGGATCATGGAGCTGCTGATGACCTGACCGGTGCATTGCGGTACTTGAATTTACAGCGGAATAAGTGTTACAATTTAAATGAACAGATGTTTTCATATGTACATTTGATCGGGGGCTGATATAAAAACTACGCTTTATAGAGGAGGAGAAGGTTATGGCTGACATATCTATTTCACCTGTTAATACAAATAGAACACCTATGCCTGCGGTAAGCAATAACCGCAATATAAATGCAAACAGGACAGCCCCGGGAGCCGGGCAGGCCACGGCTGCCAAAGCTGCAGATAAGGTCAGGGAGGAGGCGCAGACCCAGAGAGAGAGAAGCGCCGAGATCAGGAGAGAACAGCTCGATGATGTGATCGCCGTATCAAGAGACGGAGATACGGTCCAGGCCACGGAGCAGAGCAGAGAGAGACTTGCGGAGGAGGCCTTCGGCCATATGGAGGTGAGAAGCGATGAGGCTTCATCCACAGACGGGCAGGTAACGGAGGAGGCCATAGCACAGAGCGCGGTAACTGCGATCGAGGGTTCGGCCACACAGCAGGCGATAGCGGACAGCACTGAGGACAGGCTTGTAAACGGAAGCAGGACCGATGAGGCTATAAGTGAGAGCACAGAGCGTGCCGCAGAGGGTACGGACAGGACTGAGCAGGCAATCGAGGCCGGAAACGAAAGAGCCGATCAGGAGGAGGCTCAGGAGGAATACAACCAGAAGCTGGCATCATACAATGGCATTTCTGATATGAAGCTCGAGCAGATGTATCTGCAGGGAGAGATCTCCAAGATCGATTATGATAAGGAGATGGAAGCCAGGGAAGAGCGCAAGGAGGCAGAGAATAAAGACGATGCCAGGTTCGGAAATGAGATCACCGGTGCAGAAGTACTGAAGGAAGGCGGAGAGAGAGATCTCAGGCAGATAGAGACAGCATTTTCAGGTGAAGCAAATGATAATATCTCTGCCAATGACAGGATGGAGATCATAGAGTCACTTGATGCGCAGACTGCAAATGCACAGGCTGATGCAAATGTCGTGACGGATGCTACTGCAAGCGGAGAGGAAGCGATAAGGAAGGTCGTCTTTTCCTGACAGGCTGCTCAGGTCAGTGGATACGCCTGATCATTATGAAGGGTGAAGGAGCCGGGGTGTTATATAATAATAGGATGTTGTTTTCACAGATCAAAAGAGGCGACACGTTATGTGCCGTCTTTTTTCGCCATATGCAGGGATCGATGTCTGGCTTGATATAGGACATCAGGGGGAGGATTTATGCCGGATAAGAAATATATAATCGATAATCTGGACAGGGCTATAGCAGAGGGATATATAGTTGCTTTTTACCAGCCTGTCGCCCGGACACTTACCGGAGAGATATGCGGCATGGAAGCGCTGGCCAGGTGGATAGATCCCGAATACGGTGTGATCCCGCCTGACGGTTTCATAGGAGTACTTGAAGAGGAAGGGCTTATCCATAAGCTGGACTGCCATATCATCCACAGGATATGTGAGGACTATGCCAAGACCATGACGGCAGACAACAGGACAGTGACCATCTCCTTTAACCTTTCAAGACTTGATTTCAAAGCCATGGACATGCATGCATTTATCGAACAGGAAATGAAGTCACATAAGGTGCCGGAGGCAGCCTTCAGAGTGGAGATAACGGAGAGCATGATGGATAATGATGATATTCATATGCATGAGGTTATCGATGGTTTCTGGGACAGGGGCTTAAGGGTCTGGATGGATGATTTCGGAAGCGGCTATTCCTCACTTAATGTGCTTAAGGATTACCGGTTTGACACCCTTAAGATAGATATGGTCTTTTTAAGGGATCTCAATGCCCGTTCAAGAGAGATCGTAAAGTCCATAGTCAATATGTCCAAGAGGATAGGGGTTCACACGCTTGCAGAGGGAGTGGAGACAGAGGAACAGTTTTTATTCCTGAAGAATATCGGATGTGAGAAGGCACAGGGATATTATATCGGGAAACCGCTGCCTTACAAGGATTGCATAGAGCATCTTCATGAAAGAGGCTACAGGCTGGAATCACCCTCAAAACGCCAGTATTACCACGATATAGGGCGGGTAAACCTGCTGAGCGCCATGCCGCTCGAGACTATAGTAGCAGCAGACGCGGGGACTGCTGATGCTGAGGATCAGATACCGATAGCCTTTGTGGAGTATTCAGAGGGAGAGATAAAATATCTTTTTGCAAATGAAAGCTATATGAGGACTATCAGGGAAATGGGAGAGGACTCCCTTGACTCGATAGAAGTGGAGTTCTCGAGAGGAGAATCTCCCTTAAAGGAAAAGTTTCTTTCCATGATACTCAGCGCGAAGGAAACCGGAGAGACAGTGGGTCTTGATTTCATCCGGGGACGCAAATACTGCTTTGCCCAGGTCAGAGCTGTTGCGGACTATCCCGGAGGAAATGCCTTCCTGTGCATCCTGCATAATCTGTCGGATGATGCCCTGCTTTCAAGAAGCTCACTGCTTTCGGAGCATATGAAGAGCCTTTGCTCCATATATGAGATGATAACACTTGTGAATCTGAACACAGGCTATTCAGAGACCATATTCAGCAGTGTGCAGACCAGACATACATATAACGAGAAGCCTGCGACAGAGGAGCTCAGGGACTATGCCGAGAATGAGATCTATCCGGATGATCGTGAAAGATTCATAGAATTTACCGACCTTTCAACTATAGAGCAAAGGATCACGGAGAGTCCCACAAGGCATATTTCCGCGCCCTTCAGGACCAGGATCACAGGCGGGACATATGTATGGTCCCTGTATTCCCTCCTGTTTGACGGGGACAGAAGCGACAGAAGGATACTTACATGCTTCAGAAGACTCTCTCCCGAAGCGGTAGCAAGGCTTCATAATGATTCCTCGGTATTTGCGGATAAGGAGCAGGGGAAAAATGAAAAGATAACCGCAGAGCTTCTCTGGGATAATTTCCGGAATAATTCCGACACAGGCTTTTTCTGGAAGGACAGGAACCGCCGTTTTGTCGGCGTGAATAAGAAATTCCTCGAATACTACGGCATAGGATCGGAGGAGGAGCTCATAGGCAGGACAGATGAGGATATGGGCTGGCATGTGGATCCGGAGCCGTATAAGTCTGATGAGGAAAAGGTACTGGCAGGAGAAGGACAGACCTACCTTGTGCCGGGGACCTGTATCTGCAGGGGTGAGATAAAGGATATCGTTGCCAGCAAGATCCCGCTGTATAAGGACGGGCAGATCATCGGCCTTATGGGATATTTTATTGATGTTACGGATCAGAAGAGCAGGAACCTGGAGATAAAGCAGCTGATACAGAACGACCCTTTCACGGGAGCCTTGAACTTTCTGGGCCTTATGGAATCCCTGCTTAAATATCAGGACGGTTATGCGATGGCCGGATCAGACTTTACAATGATCTTTTTCAATATCAGTCATTTTCATCTTTTCAGTGAAAACTACGGTAATGAATGGGTGATGCATCTGCTTAAGGCAGTGGCATCCGCGCTTCAGAAGGTAACCGGAGTGAAGGGTATAGCCGGCAGACTTTATACAGATCATTTCATGATCGTAAAACAGATCGGCAGCGAAGACGAGGTAAAGGAGACTTTAGCCGGGGTTGAAAGACAGGTTGGAACCATCAGGGAGATAGACGGTGTGCCATGCTCCATTTTCCTTAATTCATCCTATACCCTCTTTTCGCAGATGAAGGATCTGCAGGTGATGTATGAAAAAACCGAGAAAGGGCTCAAACGGGACTGAAACGGCTTGCATGTTTAAGTCCTCATAATATATAATACCCCATTGGAAACGGGGTAAATATGAAAAAGATCATCATTTTTTTAGCAGGCTTCGTCGTATTGCTCGTACTCGCATCGGCTGCAGTAAAGCCGGCTGCAGGCGAGGTATATGACATAATAAATACAGACAGAAAGCTTTCTGAGGTCGCAGCAGAAAGCGATGATACCATAGATGTGATGTTTGCCGGAAACAGTCTGCTGTTTCACGGCGTTTCTCCTCTGCAGATATGGTCTGAGACCGGGATCACCTCATATGATCTCAGCGAAGGCGCAATGCGTCTTTGCGATCAGAGTGCCCTTATCATGAGCACTTATGATAAGCAGACCCCTGAGCTTCTGGTCATAGAGCCCACTCTGATCTTCGATAATGCGTCACCCTATAAGGATGATTATGCGATCCCCACTAATTTCATCGAAAAGATATTTCCGATCTTTCATTATCATACCTTTTATAAAGCGATAAAGCTGTCGGGAGAGGATGAGAGCAAACGCTCCCTTTTCAAGGGCTTTGAAGGCTCCTATGACGTGGATCCTTATAAAAAGGATCCTGATTATATGCAGAAGGAAGCGGATCCGGCCACTATTCCTGAGATTAACAGGAAATACCTCAGAGAGATCGTTGATTTCTGCAGGGAAAAGAATATCGGCATCTTGCTGATCGCCATGCCCAGCCCCAAAAACTATAATATGGGGATCCATAATGCACTACAGGAATGGGCGGATGCCAACGGGATACCCTTTGTAGACACCAACCTTATGACGGATGAGATCGGCATAAACTGGGAAACGGACACAAAGGACAGGGGAGATCATCTGAATTTTGAAGGCTCGAGGAAGGTCACCGGATTTATAGCTGATTACCTGAAGGAGAATTATGATCTTACGGATCACAGAGGTGATGAGCGTTACAGTCAGTGGGATGCTGACCTTGCGGAGGCGGGAGTATACTGATGGATAAGGCATATATCATCGAAAACCTGATCAAATGGTGGGGAGATCTTTCATATACGGTATGGATGTATTTTGCCCTTTTTCTTCCGCTTACCGCCCTTGTGTATCATTTTGTCCGCAGGGACAGGAGGAAATATGTGCTGCTCATCTTCAGCTGGATTTTTTTCTTCAGCCTGAGCAGGTTTCTGCTTTTTGCAAATATTGCCTCCTCGGTGTTTGTATGGGCGCTTGGACTTAAGCTTGAGGCGATAAACTCCGATAAGAGCATCAAGCGCAAGGAAAGGAAAAAAAGGAAGAAGAGGGTTCTTATAGCGGGGATAATCTCGCTTCTTGCAGTGCTGATCATTTTCAAGTATCTTGATTTCATCGGTCTGAACATAGTAAGGGTGACCTGGCGGATGGGAATACCCTTTGACTGGAAGATGCTTAAGCTTGCGGCCCCTGTGGGCATATCCTATTATACTCTGGAATCCATAGCCTATCTGTCCGATGTGTACTGGGAAAAGGCAGAAGCGGAGAAGAGTCTGCCGAATGTATTGCTTTTCATGTCCTTCTTCCCGAAGCTGATAGAAGGCCCGATCACAAGGTATAATGAATTCAGGGGGATATTTGAAGGCGTGGATATACATCCCGACAGTCTTGCTACCGGCTATCAGCGCATACTCTGGGGGCTTTTCAAGAAGCTTGTGATAGCAGATCAGATAGCGCCTGCGGTGAATGCGCTCTACGAGGGCGAGTATATGGACGGCGGAGTGGCCCTTTGCGCAGCGGTATTTTTTACCATACAGGAGTATATGGATTTTTCGGGAGCCATAGATATAGCTGTGGGAAGCGCGAGGATATTCAATCTCAGGCTTCCCGAGAACTTCAGACAGCCGTTTTTTGCAAAGAACGCATCGGACTTCTGGCGCAGATGGCATATCACACTCGGTGCCTTTTTCAGGGATTATATTTTCTATCCCATATCCCTTTCCAAGGGCGCGGCCAGGATATCGGGCAATGTAAGAAAGGTGCTGGGGAATTCTGTGGCAAGATTTACGACGCCGGCGATCGCTCTGTTTTTTGTATGGCTGTCAAACGGACTCTGGCATGGTCCAAGATGGACCTATGTATTTTACGGGATGTATTATTTTGTATTGATACTGATCGAAAACATACTGGAGGAGCCCTTTGTAAAGCTTCTGGAGAAGCTTCATCTTACGGAGGCATCCGTACCGGTCAGGGTATTCAGATTCATAAAACTTTTCTTTATCGTGATCATAGGCGAGATGTTTTTCCGTGCTGAGACCTTCACAAAGGGCTTTGAGATGTTCAAGTGCATATTTACGGATCTCCGCTTCGATGTGATGCTGAATAATCTTGAGAATATAAGCATAGACAGGTACGGCTACTTCGCTATAGCTGTCGGACTGATCGTTGTGATCACGGTGGAGATACTTAAGGAGGCCGGCTTCCCCCTGAGGGAAAGGCTCGAAGCCCTTCCGGTTCCCGTGAGGTTCGGATTCTGGTATGCATGCATTTTTACTGTCATAATACTCGGAGCCTACGGAACAGGATATGATGCTGCGGATCTGATCTACGCGCAGTTCTAGTACATGATGCTTCGCAGGCGATGAGGATGGGAAGGTAAGAGGATATGGAAAAAAATGTTCTTGAATGGCTTGAGAGGGCCGCAGATAAATACCCTGACAGGGTCGTATATGAGGATACTGAAGAAAGCATCACCTTCAGGGAGCTTTTGCTCGAGGCTGAAAGGATAGGCTCGGCGCTTGCTGTAAGGGGGCTTTCGGAAAGGCCTGTGGCTGTGATGATGGGAAGGGGAGTCCATACGATAGCGGCTTATCTGGGGATAGTTTATTCCGGGCATGCCTATGCTCCCATAGACAGGACGCAGCCTTCCACGAGGATAGAAAAGATACTTAAGCTTTTAAATCCGGAGGCGGTATTATGCGATGAGGCTCCGGAAATATCTGTCGATGGGGCAGAGATCCTGCTTTATGATGAAATAAAGGAGCATGAGATACTTCAGGAGGAGCTTGAGAGGATAAGGCATGAGGCAACTGATATTTCGCCTCTTTATATCATATTCACTTCCGGCTCGAGCGGGAGACCGAAGGGGGTTATTACCGCCCACCATGCACTTATGAATTATATCCGGGCCTATGCCGGGATGATGGAGATCGACAGCAGTGACATACTCTGCTCCCAGTCTCCACTGGATTATATAGCGGCGATAAGGGACATATATGTCCCGCTCCTTAAGGGCTGCCGTACCTTTTTGAGTCCGAAGGAGTATTTCATGCAGCCCGGTGTCTTATTCGGCATGATGAATGAGAAGAGGATAACCTGTATCGGCTGGAGCACCTCCGCTCTGAGCGTCCTGTCGAGGCTTGGGGCGTTTCGGGAGGGTAAGCCTGAATATCTGAAAAAGGTTTGTTTTTCAGGCTCCGTAATGCCCGGGAGGGTTTTGCGGGAATGGCAGGAGGCTCTTCCGGAAGCTCTTTTTGTAAACCAGTACGGACCTACCGAGGTGACGGCTTCATGTACCTACTACAGGATAGATCACAGGGTGGAGGATACGGAGAGCATACCGGCAGGCGTGCCTTATGATAACTATAAGGTCTTCCTGCTGTCCGATGACGGGGGAAGGGTATCCCCGGGGGATACAGGTGAGATATGCGTTGCAGGTTCAGGGCTTGCCCTGGGATATTATAATGACGAAGAGCGCACGAAGGCGGCCTTCGTTCAAAATCCACTGAATAAAGTGTATAATGAGATGATATACCGTACCGGCGACATGGGAAGCTTCAGGCAGGACGGCATGCTGGAGTTTCATGGCAGGCGCGACAGGCAGATCAAGCATATGGGCCACAGGGTCGAGCTTGATGAGATAGAATGCGCTGCGATGGCCGCAGAAGGCGTGGCAGAGGCGGCGGCGGTATACGATCCCGTGAATGAGACGATCCGTCTTTTTTATTCAGGGGAGGCTGTACTGAAGGATGTTGTAGTTGAGATGAGAAGAAGTCTGCCGGGCTTTATGGTCCCGAGGAAGGTCAAAAAGCTGGATATGCTCCCGAGGCTTGCAAACGGCAAGACTGATCTTGAGAAACTTAAAGGATTGACATAGGAGGATCATCATGCGTGAAAAAGTAATGGAGATACTGACCGATCTCAGACCTGATGTGGAGTTTGAAACCGAAAAGGCTCTCGTGAGCGATAATGTGCTTGAGTCATTTGATATCATCGAGCTTATATCCAGGCTTAATAATGAATTTGATATAGAGATCAGCCCGAAGGAGCTTACTGCCGTTAATTTTGATTCGGCGGATGCCATAACAGGACTTGTCGAGAGGCTTGTGGCAGAAGAGGAGGAGTGATGACTCCTTCATATATTTTTGATCTGGATCTTTTCCGGAAAAGGATCAGGGACATATCGGAGGCTTTGCCCGGGATACCGCTTGTTTATTCGATAAAGGCAAATCCCTTTCTGCTTCCCTATCTGCCGGAGGATATATCCCGTATCGAGGTATGCAGTCCGGGAGAGCTTGCCATCTGCAAGGAGCTTCACATACCCCCGGAGAAGATAATATATTCCGGGCTTGTAAAGGAGAAGGCAGATACAGAGGAGGCTCTGTCATACGGAGCAGGTCTCATCACAGCCGAAAGTCTCAGGCATTACAGGCTCATAAAGGAAGCGTCACTGAAGCATGACCACAGGATCAGGCTGCTGCTCCGTCTGACGAGCGGAAATCAGTTCGGGATGACAGGGGAAGACATCCAAAGGATCATAAAGGACGCTGAGGAATGTGACCGGATAAACATATGCGGGATCCATTATTATTCAGGGACAGCAAAGAAGCTTAAGCAGGTAGAGGCAGATATGGATCATATGATCACTGAGCTCAACAGGCTCAGGGAGGATTGCGGCTTTGAATGCGGCATGCTTGAATACGGTCCCGGACTTAATGCGGAGTATTTTGCGGGATCTGACAGCGCCTGCGAGGAAAAGGACATGGAGCTTCTTGATCTGGTGTCGCCGGTCTTACGGGATTTTGCCGGAAGATACAGACTCAGCCTTGAATTTGGAAGGTTTATGGCGTCTCCCTGCGGGACCTACGAGACCATGGTCGTGGACATGAAGTCAAATAGCGGGACAGACTATGTGATCATTGACGGAGGGACGCATCAGATCAGATATTACGGCCCCAATGCGGCCATGAAGACGCCTCCGGTGGAGCAGAATGGCAGCGGAGAGAAGAGAGAGTATATGATCTGCGGAAGCCTTTGCACCACTGCAGATGTCCTTGTAAGGAATATCGCTCTTCATGAGGTCAGGACGGGCGATATCCTGAGATTTAAGAGAACAGGAGCCTATTCCGTAACTGAGGGCCCCATGCTTTTTCTCTCAAGAAGGATGCCGGAGATATATGTCAGGTCGGAAAGAGAAGGACTCAGGCTTATAAGATCTGCGAAGGAAGCATACAGGATCAACCTGGGCGACTGATATAAGGCTTTGTATAATGGATGATATTATGGGAATAACTGCATATATTATCCTGGGACTGTTTTTTTTCGGACTTCCGGTGGGCTTTACTCTTTACGAGACTGCAGCGCTTATAATAAGTGCCAGAGCAGGGACAGCGGAAGCAGGGAAGCTGAAAGTGACAAACTGTGTTATCGATACGATAGTCGTGTTTGTCGCTTTTGTTTTTGAGGTCACATATATCTCATTATTCAAGTCTGCGGATTTTTCCGGCGACTGGCAGACACAGCTCTATAATGAAGAAATGCATAATCCTTTATATCCGGAGAGCATCCCTACTCTTGTTCTTATACTTATACTGGCCGTTGCAGGCTATTATACCCTGAATATCATCAGGATAAACGATACGCCGCCTCTGATACCTGTGCTTTCAATGTCTGCAATGTATGCCGGCGTGATCGTGATAGTGGTTTTTACGATCCATATATTTGACTTTTCAGACTTTCTTACTACAGATCATTATCTTTGGGCAGCTCCCTTAAATCTGATCCTGATGACGGCAAGGGTCATCATATCAGCTGTCAGGGAGTTTGAGGTACCGCCTGAGAGGATGAGCAGGATAGAGGACTCAGGGATACTTAAGGAGGCTGACAGGCTGTTATCAAATGCAAGACACTGGCCTGTATTTGCCCTGATACTGATGTTTCCGCTTCTCGGGATCCTGGTCTGTATCCTCATGCTTTTCGGACAGGCGCCGGATTCTCTGATAAAAGCCTTTACCGAGACGGCAGATTATAATTTTTCACAGATGATACCTCCGCAGAATCTGTACTATGATGAGCATTATCTCTGCACAGTGGCGGCAGGCGGCGACAGAGGTATCGTAAAGCCTCTCCGGATGGGAGTAAGGCACGGACACAGGGTCATAGTAAACAGGCAGCTTTGTGTAGCCAATGCCTTCGAGCAGATACTTGAGGAGAGGACTCCCAAAATGCACAGGATCATAAGAGGGATATATGACAGATATGGATTTCCTCTTGCGGGACATATAAAGAGCAGCTTCGCGGCGGATCTGGTATATATCCTTATGAAGCCGTCAGAATGGCTCTTCCTTTTCGTTATATATCTGACTGACGTGCATCCCGAGGACAGGATAGCGATGCAGTATACCGGAAAAAGCCTTGAGGAGCTCAGACGGGAAGAGACCGGTGCATATCATGGATAAAGAAAGGACAAATGAACCTAAGGAAATACTCATCATAGCCGTGGCTGCAGCCCTGGGGATCACTGTGTGCTATATCGCTCTGGGCATCAGCGCTCTCCCTGAAAGAGACGGGGATATGGATCTGAGAGTATGGTATTTAAGGGCAGGGCTTATCCTGATAGCTGCCTGGCAGCTTCTTGCCGTATTTGCAGCGCTTGTATTGTCCTTTTACTGCAGCAGGGGCTTTGAGGATGCATCCGTAAGGAGGACGATAAAGGGTTTTATCTGGAGTGTCTGCCTGTTGGCGCTGATCATACTGAGTGCAGGCTTTTTTGTTTATGCAGACAGTCTTCCGCTGGAAAGAAAAAATGAAAACGGAACCCTGACCGTCACCGAGGTAAGCCTCGGAAACGTATATCACACTTTATGGAAAAAGGAGGGGGTTCTGGCAAGGAGTTATATCAGGGTTTCTTCTGCAGATCCGGACGATATCGATCCGGCCGTGACCGAGGAGGAATTTCAGAGAAGCCGTGCCGCCCGTGAGAAGGAGAAGGCCGGCAGCGGCACCCATGACGGGCATGATGCCTCCGGCAGCCGGGACCATGGTGACGGCAGTGATAGCGGAGATGCCTCCGGCAGCCGGGATTTCCGTGACGTCAGCGATACCGGAGATGCCTCCGGCAGCCGGGACTATGGTGACGGCAGTGATACCGGAGATGCCTCCGGCAGTCAGGACTACAGCGGGGATTCATATGATGAGTCATATGATGAGACATATGATGAAGGATATGTCAGTGATCAGTATCTTAATGACAGGATAAACGACGGGCTTGTGGCTGTATTTACTGAGGAGTTCGCATCTAAGCAGGGTTATAAGTATGAGACCTCCTGGAGCGCCAAAGGCGAGGCGGGAGCGGTGGTTTATGAGGATGAGGCAAAGGTGCGGTTTCTTCGCTACGACCGGCAGTCGGATAATGAGAAATGCTGTCTGTATGTTTACTATCAGGCCGAAAAGGAGGAGGACGGTTCTTATTCTCCTTCAGATGCAAAGATCCTCGATATGTATGCCTATGTGATCGATTCCGGAGAGGTGATCTCATCAGGCAGAAGGGCCTGGGCTGACGCCGGTACTGAGGAATACCGGAAAGCAGTAAACGAATAAAGAATACAAAAAGGACATTTTGTTGTATAATATAGATATCTTGCTTAAGCACCTTTATGCCACGGCAGCAACAGACTTTCATATGATGGCAGTGCCAGGCAAACTGTAACGCGAGTTAGAGAATGAATCGAGATCAATGCCATGGAAGAAGATGTAAATACCAGTTATCTGTACAGTTCAACACAGGAATACCTCGGGAGGCCGGAAAAGCACAGGGTTCAGCCAAGGCTTTTTGTATGCTTTGAGCATGAGGTCATGGAGTTTCCCTTAGCCGGTCATCAGACTATGGGGCGGCCTGTGGATGATCATATTCCGGATATACCGGTGACAAATAAATATGTATCCCGAAATCACGGATATTTTGATACCACGGATGATAAGGTCACATACACGGCTGAGGATGCCTTGAACGGGACTATATTCAGACGGAAGATGCTGACTCCGGGTGAGACTGTAGAGCTTTGGGACGGAGATGAGCTGATAATACCCGTGGCTGACAAGGGTGACGGAGCCGATGTCATGCTTGTATGCGCCATCATAGAAAACAGGATCAATATATGGCGGGATCTTGAGCTTGCTGCAAGGGATGCGCTTACCGGGCTTTCCGGCAGAAATACCTTCAGGACCTGGTATCTCAGGAATCACAGCTTCAGGAAGGATGAGAAGCTTTCTCTTTTCATCCTTGATATCGATAATTTCAAGAGGATAAATGACGTATACGGACATTCTGCAGGAGACAGCGCTTTGAAGCTTCTTGCGGAGGAGCTCCGCCTTGCCGTGGGAACCGGAGGCTTTGTCTGCAGATGGGGCGGAGATGAATTCGTGGGACTCATGGAAAGGGAAGATTCAGAGGCAAAGGAAGCACTGGAGGATCTGGGACGAAGGATAAATTCAGTCAAGATAGATGATGTCTTCCGGATCACAGTGAGCGCAGGGGTTGCAGGGATCAGATCAAAGGAGGAGGCGCCGGATATAGACGGACTTGTGATACTGGCGGATCAGGCATTATACAGAGCGAAGGAATACGGAAAGAACCGTATATGCGTGTACGGAAAATATGAAAGCAAATGATCCGTCTGCCGTGAAAAATCCGGAGAGAGCGGATGATATAAACGATCAGGGTCTGGAGCGCTATCTTTCTCCTCTGGCCGTATGGGGACTTTCCTTTGGCTGTGCAGTAGGATGGGGCTCCTTTGTGATGCCCGGAACGACCTTCCTTCCGGCGGCCGGACCTTTCGGTACTCTCATAGGAATGCTGCTCGGGGCAGCGGTCATGTGGGTCATCGGGGTGAATTACCATTATCTGATGAATAAATATCCCGATGCGGGAGGAACCCTTACATATACCATCAAAGCCTTCGGCTATGATCACGGTTTTTTGAGCGCCTGGTTTCTGATCCTTGTTTATGTGGCGATAATATGGGCCAATGCCACGGCGCTGGCACTCATATGCAGGAGTCTTTTCGGAGACCTGTTTCAGTTCGGATTTCATTATCAGGTTCTGGGATATGATGTGTATATGGGCGAGGTCATCCTTACCCTGGCGGCTATACTTACAGGCGGCCTGATCTGTATTTACGGCAAGCGGCTGGCGGTTAATCTGCAGGTAATATTTGCCCTCATCCTCTTTTTCGGGATAGTGGTCTGCGCAGTCGGAGTCTTCGGGCCGGGACGTGTCGATCCCGGGAGTCTGTCGCCCGCCTTTGCTCCGAATGACAACAGATTTATAAGCCAGGTCATTACGATCGTTGCTTTGTCTCCCTGGGCCTTCGTAGGCTTCGAATCAGTATCCAATTCGACTGAGGGATTTGATTTCCCGGTAAAAAAGACCATATGGATCTTATCTGCGGCTCTGCTCACGGGGACGGTTTCCTATGTACTCCTTACCCTGCTGGCAGCATCTGTACAGCCTGAGGGATATACGGGATGGACAGAACACATAAAGGATCTGGCCAATATAAGGGGGCGGGGAGGACTGCCGACCTTTTATACCGTGGATACCGTGATGGGAAAGACGGGGACTGTCATACTTGGAGCTGCTGCGGCATCTGCCATACTTACAGGGCTTATAGGCAATTATATCGCAGCCAGCAGGCTTCTTTATTCCATGGCAGAGAAGGATATCCTTCCCGGATGGTTCAGGAAGGTCAATAAGGGCAGGAGCCCCATTAATGCGCTCCTTTTTCTTATGGGTATATCCCTTTTTATTCCGTTTCTCGGACGTACTGCCATAGGCTGGATCATCGATGTAAACACAGTCGGTGCCACGATAGCATATGGATATGCTTCAGCAGATGCACTCTATCTTGCAGGAAAAGACGGGAATAAAAAGATACAGCTTTCCGGCATCGTGGGACTTGCTATATCCATATTCTTTTTCTTTTATTTCATGTCCTTTTCAGCCGGAGCGATGTCGACCGAATCGTATCTCATACTCGCTTTCTGGAGCATCCTGGGCTTTGTTTATTTCAGATATGTTTTCAGCAGGGATGATGACAGACGGTTCGGAAAGTCAACCGTTGTATGGATAGGTCTCCTTTTCCTGATTTTTTTCACTTCACTTATGTGGGTGAAGCAGGCCACTGACGAGATGACAAAAAGGGTGGTGGAAAATATAAGCACCTATTATGAAGAGAGATATTCCTATGTAGAACAGCATACTGTCGATCAGACGGAGCTGTATCTTTCCCAGCAGATGAATATAGCAAACAGGACGCTGACCACAAACAGTATCATACAGATGGTCCTCATAGTGGCAAGCCTCGGGATATTATTCAGTGTTTATTCCACCATAGCCAGAAGGGAGAGGCAGAGCGAGATAGAAATGATAGCGGCGCAGGAGAGCAATACAGCCAAGACCGTATTCCTTTCAAATATGTCTCATGATATAAGGACTCCGATGAATGCCATAATCGGATATGTAAATCTCGCCGAGAGGGAGGATATAACCCTTGAGGAGACTAAGGATTATCTGGCCAAGATAAAGGGATCAAGCCAGCATCTGCTTGCCCTGATAAATGATGTGCTGGAGATGAGCCGTATAGAGAGCGGGAAGATGGAGCTTGAGCCGATCGCTGTGGATATCAGAAAGACGATAGGAGAGGTGAGGGATCTCTTCGCCACCCAGATGGACGAGAAGGGTATAGATTTTATGGTGGACACTTCCGGGGTAAGGCACAGCCGGGTCTACTGTGACAAGAACCGCCTGAACAGGGTATTGCTGAACCTTGTGGGCAATGCCTATAAATTCACTCCGGAGGGAGGCAGGATAGAGGTTGTCGTATCCGAGACTGACAGCGGGACAGAGGATCAGGGACATTACGAGATAAGGGTTTCTGACAGCGGCATAGGCATGTCGGAGGAATTTGCGAAAAAGGTCTTTGATGCATTTGAAAGAGAAAAAACCTCAACCGTGAGCGGCATCCAGGGAACAGGGCTTGGGATGTCGATAGCAAAGAGCATAATCGATATGATGGGCGGCGAGATCACAGTCAGGACCGCACAGGGCAAGGGGACGGAATTCACTATAAAGCTGGACCTCAGGCTTCAGGAGGAAGCTGACAGAGTCCTTACGGAAAAGGCATATGAAGATAAGACAGAGGATACAGAGGATACAGCCGGCCTGACGGAGGCTTTTAAGGGCATGAGGCTGCTTCTTGCAGAGGATATCGAGATAAACCGGGAGATAGCGGGCATGCTGCTTGCAAGTCTCGGCTTCACCGTGGATTTTGCGGAAAACGGACAGGAAGCTGTCGACAGGATAGCGGCTTCGGTTCCGGGTTATTATAAGGGTGTATTGATGGATATACAGATGCCTGTGATGGACGGATATGAGGCCAGCAGAGCCATAAGGGCACTGAGCGATAAGGAGCTGGCAGGTATACCCATAATAGCGATGACGGCTAATGCTTTTTCCGAGGATGTAAAGAATGCTATGGACGCCGGAATGAACGCTCATGTTGCAAAACCCATAGATATGAAGGTACTTAAGGGAGTTTTGCAGGAGGTTCTCTTATGATCCGGAAGTCCCTGAAAGGCAGTTTTTAGGAATGTCATTTACCTCGTTAGAGTTTATTTTTGTTTTTTTTCCGCTTTGTGTGGCGGGATATTATATATTTCCTAAAAAGTACAGGAATATTTTTCTTCTTGCAGCTTCGCTGATATTTTATGCATGCGTGGAGCCCG
>CAMUZQ010000012.1 GCA_947165275.1 uncultured Lachnospiraceae bacterium
CGTGCTCCGCGGAACGCGGAGTTCTTGCGCGAAATTCCTATTTCTCGCGCAAGAATCCATCAAATCAAACGCGGCCGACGGCGCGGGCATGGGTACTTACAGGTAAGCCGCACTGCTTTGCAGAGGGCAAACAAAACAAAAAAGGAGGTAATAAATGGTAAAAAGAAAGTTTCTGACAAAACTTATGGCTGCAACGATAGTTGCGACCATGCTGGTTACACCCACAGCGGCATTTGCGGAGGGCAATGAAGAGCCCGTCGAGAATGTGGGAGAAGGGGATCCGGAGCCTGAGCCCCAGGTGGAAGAAGGCGGCGGTGAACCCAAAGCTGAGGAGGTAAGCAGTGAACCGGTAGAATCAGGAGAGGAGATAAGCAGTGAACCGGTAAAATCAGGAGAGGAGGTAAGCAGTGAACCGGTAAAATCAGGAGAGGAGGCAGGCAGCGAAGTAGTAAAGTCCGGAGAGAGTACTGCTAATACTGCTGCAGAGTATATCGATGCCAGAAATGAGGACGTCAATACGAAATTAGACGATGTCAAAGCTGAATCCGGTCAGGAGGCGGCAGTCCGGATCGATGCTGATAACCAGCATAAGGCAGAGGTAAAGACCGGGAATGTCACCGGCAGCGAGGCGACAGCAGTCGTGATCAGGACTGATTCCCAGGGAAATGTCGATCTTACTGTAGATGGTAAGACTGAGTCCAAGGGTGTCGACTTATTATCAGTGGCCAAGGGCAACAGTGATGTGACTGTCAGGCTGGACGGTGAGGTTAAGTCTGATAATACCGGCATCATAGCCATGTCAGGCTCGTTCAATAATACCAGAAGTATTGATGTGGATCCCTCAGCTGAGCCTGATAAAAGCATGACAGCCATCATGGTCGACGGAGATATAAACGCCGGACAGGTCGGTGTGATGGCTGTTGCGGCAAAGAGTGGTCAGACTCTTCTCAACATCAAGGGAAATGTAAGCGCGAACAGCAGTGTTGCCCTGTCTACTACTGCATTATATGGCGGATATAATGATATTGCTGTTAAAGGAAACGTAACAGCAGGAGGATCCCCTGCCGTGAGCATGCAGGCTGATGAAGATGCCGCTCACAATAATATAGTCATAGGCGGTGATGTCAAGGCCGGAGATTTAGGCGTTTTGATGACAGCGGACGGAAACGGGACGAAGAATGAGATCGTCATAGAGGGAACCCTTTCAGCTGAAAAGACGGCTGTAGCAAGTAATGATTCATCAAAAAACACTATCACTGTCTGGAAGATAGAAACAGCTGATGATTCCATGCCCTTCGCCACAACGACTGACGGCGGAGCTACACTTGTACAGGATGAAAGTGTCGAACAGAACATCCAGTACATAATCAGGGTCAATCAGACCGAAGGCGCTACTTTAAAGGCTACCGATGCAAACGGGAATCCTCTTGCGACGGTTACAGGCATTGACGGGAGAGCCCTTGAATATGCTCATGAGGGTGAGAAGGTCCTGCTTAAGATCGATGTCGATGACCATTACAGGCTTGATGCGGCATACGGTGATGACGGCAGGCAGCTTGAGCTGGTAAAGGATGGTAACGGTAATTATTACATCAACGTACCCAAGTACGGCGGAGTTTCCTTCTCGGTCAAGCTTACACATGTCAAGCATCATAAGCATAAGGATAAGGACAAGGATAAGGATAAGAACAAGAATAATAACCCTGCCGCATCCTACGTCCTTACAGACAGCGCTGCTGTAATTCTCATAAATTCGGCAGCACCGGGAAGCGCGGTCACTCTTTCAGGCCTTTCCGGAACAGGACTTTCGGCATCTGTTGTGCAGTCTCTTCTTTTAAAGCGCAATATAGCCGTTACCGTAACCTTCATGTTTAACGGTGTATTGTATAAGGTGATCATACCTGCAGGAGCGGATCTCACGCCTCTGATCGATGCTACAGGCTGTATCAGCTTTGCAGCCCTGGCGCAGACCTATGGCATGACACCGGTATGACTGAAAGCATGACTGCCGGTTTTCTGATGGGAAACAGGGATCTGTAATAAAGGAAGTCCGGCTGATACAGGAACATCGGGCACAGGATAAAACCTGCTGCCCGATGTTTTTTATGGATCCGGCTAAAGCATTTATTGAGTATCATGTCCGTTTTATGGTATGATATCAGAGGCGGTCTTTCATAGCCCTCAGGCTTAAGGAGGCTGTGAGAAAAAACCTGTATCATCAGGGCAGAAAAGGAGATGTATGGAATGGGAGACAGTATAACAGTTAAATGCAGTACTGAAAAGCTCTCTGAGGCAATGGATTTCCTGAGGGAGGGTCTGAAAAAGAAAAAGGTTCCCTCAAAGGAGATCGCAAAAACACTGCTCACTTCAGAGGAGGTTTTTACAAGACTTGTGGCAAATGCGCCTGACAGCGCAGAGGAAATGAAGATCAATATCGGAGGAATACTCGGAAATGTCGAGATTTCCTTCAGGGCAAAGGGAACACCCTTCGAAGCTGCGGACATAGAGCAGGAGCTGTTGTTTGAACAGGAGGATGAGGAAGCAAATGCCGCGTTGCGCAAGATGATAAATAAGATCCTGGGCGACAACCTCCAGATAAAGAACAGCGGTGATGTGAATACGGTGGTGATCACCGTGAGAAAATCGCATTACGCCGGACTTGTATATACTGTTTCCGCTCTGGTGCTCGGTATACTGACAGGATTGCTCATCCAGCACTTCTGCCCCGAGGCTGTATCGGATAAGATAAGCTCGGATATCTTCATTCCGATATATACAGTATTTATGAACACGCTGAAGTTTATAGTAGCGCCCCTTGTTTTCTTCTCCATAGCATCAAGTATTGCTGATTTCGGAGATATCAAGGCTTTTGGAAGGATAGCCCTGAAGGTTGTGATCCTGTATGTGCTCACCTCTGCGATAGCGATCTGTATAGGCTATCTGGCTTACAGGATATTCCCTATAGGCGATACTTCACTTGAGGCGGCGGTTTCTGCAGAAGCTGCGGAATCAACCCTTGCAAAGGGAGAAGGGGTGGAGATTTCCATTAAGGACACCCTGGTCGGTATCGTTCCTTCCGATATAGTGACTCCTTTCCAGAAGTCCGACATGCTGCAGATCATATTTATTGCGGTGATACTGGGCCTTGCTGCTTCGGCTCTGTCTCAGAAATTTCCGCTCGGGCGGGAGATCCTTGCAACCTTTAATGCGATCTTTTCAAAGATCACGTCGACTGTTGTGATATTCATACCGCTTATAGTTTTCTGTTCCATGGCAAAAATGATGATAGCCATGGATATCAAGGATCTGATCAATGTATTCGTATGGCTGCCGGTAATATATTTCGGCGATCTGCTCATGATGGTCGTGTATATCCTTCTGCTTCTGTTGTTTACAGGATTGAACCCGTTCAAATTCCTGAAAAAATATTATCCTGCGATGGTTTCGGCCTTCGTCTTTGCCTCCAGTAATGTTGCCCTGCCTACATCCATAAAGCAGTGCGATGAGCTTGGAGTCTCTCCGAAAGCCTATTCCTTCACTCTCCCTATGGGAGCAACGATAAATATGGACGGCAGCTGTATCACATTGATGATAACCGCACTTTTCTTCTCAAAGATATTCGGTATACATGTTAATGGAAGTGTCCTGCTGTCATTATTCATAGCCATCATAGTGCTTTCACTGGGAAGCCCCGGAATCCCCGGAGGAAATCTTGTATGTATAGCTCTGCTGGTGCCTCAGATAGGTATCCCGGCAGAGGCGATAAGCCTTATCATGGGTCTCTATCCATTGGTAGGAATGATGCAGACCTGTGCCAATGTTACGGGTGATGCTGTAGTAACAACGATCGTTGCAAAGAGAGAAAAGCTTCTGGATGTGGAAAAGTTCAACAGCTGATCGATCTATGGCATTATGATTTATCCGGATGCGACAAAGGGTGTCGAGAGGGTTATCTCCCGACACCCGTTATTTACTGACAGGAGATGCTCAACATGAGAAGACGAAAGATCAAAGGAGCCGGAAGACTGTTTGCCATTATGATGGCATTCTTTACCGCATTTTCGGGAACATCTGAATATTTCCTGAATACAGCTGAGGCAGCCGTATCTGCTGCAGATACGGATACCGGTGAGCTGAAGGGTATGCTCTCGGTAGGTACAGTGGTAAAGGATGACCTGAAGAATGACAGCACTCTTAAGGAGCTTTTGACAAAAAGAGATCTGCTTGCATCGGGATATGCGGGGGATAAAAGGCTGTCCGGCATCAGCAGCTCCTCAGGCAGTCTGGGAAGGTACGGATCATCTGGCATGTCTGCCGAGTGGCTTTCCAATGTGCTTTACCAGGGCGACATCCTCCGGTCTGATTCCTTTGACGGATTTCTGACCTTATATAACGGCGGGGCCAATGCGGCAGTAATAGAGTCCGGTATCAATGAAATAGATGTACAGATGATACCTCTGTCAGATCTTGAAATCCCCGAAAAAGGCCGGGAGACGGATATAAAGACATGGAATACCTCTTCAGGCTTTGCATACAGATTCATACAGCCTCAGGGCAGGGCCGGAAAAAAGCTGGAACTGAAGAGCAGGAATGCGATCCATACGAAGCTTTTCGTGGTAGGAATACAGGGCGGCATGCTTTCAAAGGGCATAATGTATGAAAAGGATCATATACTTGATTTTGCCAGGTACCTGTCCTGCATAGGAGGAGCTGAACCAAACAGCGCGAATCTTGCAAGCTACCTGGACTACATCAGGACCTTCTATGCCATAACCGGTACCGGAAACGGATATCCAAGCGGCTCTGCCGGTCAGATCACAGGAAGCGGGGATCAGAGCAGCAGCGGCAGCAGCCACAGATCGGGCTCGTCTTCTGATGACGACGATGACGATGACGATGATGATGAGCCGGACAATGATCCAAAGGGACGCACGATAATGATATATCTGGATGGCGCGGATCTCATGGAAAGCGCTGTCCTGAACCTGTATACCATGCTCGTCGAGAGCGCGAAGGGCAGCATAGGTGAGGATAATCATATCATCATACTGACGGGCGGTTCCAAGGACGCATGGAAGAGAAACGACGGTAAATCATTGGATGACTTTCTGTATGATACAAACGGGGTGCAGCAGAAGGGACTCGCTGCCTCGATCGGAACAACCAACCAGCTGTGGGAGCTTCGTGACGGCAGACTTACGCTGCTCCAGGACGGTTTTAATGATAACGGATACATGACGCAGGGGGCAAATCTCGCTGCATTTATAAAAGCAGTAAAGGACAGATACCCTGATTCCTCAATGTATGATCTCATCATGTGGGATCACGGCGGCGGACCGGAGGGCGGCTTTGGTCTTGATACGAGGATGAAGGACAGCAACGCAATGTCGCTGGTTGACATGACGAATGCGATCAGGGACAGCGGGATAAAATTCGATCTCATATTGTTTGATGCCTGTTTGATGTCAAATGCCGAGGTTGCTCTGGCACTTTCTCCTCATACAAGCTATCTTGTGCTTTCAGAGCAGACATTCCCCGGAAAGGGTTTGAATACAGGTTATATCAATGTCATATCCGGGCTTGTAAAGGATAATAATGTCGATACGAAAAAATATTCCCGGAATATAATCCAGGCTACGATCGATACATATGAGACAGTTGACGGGGAAGATGCGATACTGGCCCTCATAGATTCTGAAAAGGTAAGAGGCGGGCTTGCAGAAGCCCTGGAAACTTTCTCCTCTGCGCTGATGGGTGTGCTGAAAAGAAATGATCACGCCACCCTTGAGACGATACTCAAGATAAGAAAGGCATACACATATCCCGAGGTAAGGGCCAATGATGCCGGTACAAATGATCTGATAGATGTGCAGGGTTTTTGTGAGGCTTTGATGGATAATTATGGCGGTGAGCTTAAAACAAAGGATCCTGCATTGTATGCTGCCTGTGAAAAGCTGAGAAAAGCAGCGCAGGAAAGTATTCTGTACAAACAGGTATCAGTGAATGACGAGAGGAAAAACGGGAGCAGGGATCTGGCGGTTGGTACTGAGCCTCAAGGCATAAGCATGTATTTTCCGACCTTTCAAAAGACTGTGGTACCTATAGGCAAGACCGACGGATCCACAGATCAGATCCTTAATCTGATCAGCGCATACAGCAGCAGCGAAAGCCTGGATTCCTACGGCAAGGCGATCGCAGCTTACGGGCTGTGGTTAAAAGCAGGACAAATACTCGGGAATGACACCTTCTGGAATGATGACACAGGTAAGGATGAGGATGCTGTGAAGAGAGGGCTATATGACTCGCAAGGCGGCTGGTCCGTACAGGAGCTTCAGGATGCAAGCGGTCTGACCGGGGAGGAGATCGATCGTATATTAGAGTCTCAGATAAGGAACAGGATAAGAAAAGAAAAGATATCTGTGCAGGATATATATGACGATGAAGATGTCCTGATCCAGAAGGCTCTGAAGGTTTCACAGATCGATCCGGATCTTGTGGACCGTGTCGAGACCCAGATGTATATATGCGAAAAGGATTCCCAGGGAAATATAGTGAAGACAAAGGACGGTAAGGATGTGTCGATCTCCATGGGAAGAAGCAATATGTATGCCACAGATGTGGAGAAAGAACGGGGAGCGGACGGCAGAGGCACTGCAAATGCCACGATTAATAAATTTGACAATAAGTGGCTGGTTCTTGACGGCAGAGTGGTCAGCTATTATGATACCGAGATCCGTTCAATAGACGGCGTGAATTACAGGATGGGAGTGATACCTGTGGCGTACTGGCTGCAGAAGAGGGTTGGAGATGAAACCGACAGCACGCTTAAGGCGGCCATAGAAAACAACAAGGTCCAGGTCGGAGTATTGGAAGTCAGGTTCAGACTCGGATCAGATAACAATTATGAATCTACAGGAACTGTCTGGGATTTCAGGAAGGTTAGTGACGCAAGCCTGGCCATGTCGGGTTATACCATAGCAAAAAATGAGATATATGAGCTTCTGGCAGGCTTTGATAACGGAAAGGATGTCGATTCCCTCAGATCGATAGGGGTCATTCAGTCAAATGGTTCAAATATGCAAACAGTGCAGTTCGCTACGGTGAATGCACTCGACACAGGATATAATATCGTGGATGCATATGAGACAAGATATCCTCTTGAAGAGGCCTATTTCGCCAAAAACGACCCGAGGAATCTGGATGATTTCTATTATGAGCTGACTGCTGAAGAAAAGGAGACTGCCGTTGCAGTGCCCTATGCCTCCAAAAACACCTCAGACCAGAGCGGTCTGGATGGAAGCTACAGCGACAGGACTGTCAAGTCAGCCGGAAACACATCACCAGCTGTGAAAACAGAACCCCGGGCAAAGGTCACGGGAGACAATATAGGGATCACTGCAGGAGCAGCAACGGTTACCGATACGGCCGCAAAGGCAGCTGCTGATACCGCGGCGGATCCGGCAAAGGAAAGCAAACCGGCGGCAGTAAGTACTGCGGCAGCAGACAGCAAACCGGCAGAAGAAGGCAAACCGGCAGAAGAAGGCAAACCGGCAGCAGACAGCACGGCGACAGCGGCATCAGGAGATACAGCAGGAAGCGATGCACCGGCAGACAGCAACGCAGCATCAGACAGCAATGCGGCAGCAGCAGAAAGTGATACAGCTGCAGCAGGCAGCGATGCAGCAGCAGACAGCGAGGCAGCGGCAGCAGAAAGTGATGCTGCAGAAGGAAGCGATACAGCTGCAGCAGACAGCAATACACCGGCAGGCAGCGATGCACCGGCAGACAGCGACGTAGCAGCAGACAGTAACGCAGCGGCAGCAGAAAGTGATGCAGCTGCAGGAGGCAGTACAGCGGCAGCAGACAGTGATACAGCATCAGGCAGTGCTGCTGATGCGGCAGCAGGGAGCGAGGCACCGGCGGAGGGCTCTGTATCAGCAGGAGGCGGGGAGAGCCAGCCTTCGTCTGAGGGAGATGGGGCAGACCCGGAAGATCATGAGGATGCGGCCCTGCCTGAGGAGAATTCTGATCCGGCAGACAATGGCGGAAGTGATGATGCCTGCGGTGATGATGCCTGCAGTGAGAATAAAAACGGAGAAGATGACGGCGATGATTCATCCGAAGATGATGGATCCGGTGATGATGACAGCGATGATGACGGAGATGATGATTCCGAAGACGACGATGAAAATGAGGACTGACAGGGCATAAAGGTGTCAGGCTCATGCTGTCTGAAAAGCTGACTCAAGTGATTTTGAAATGAAGGACAGATACGGAAGGGAAATCGATTATTTAAGAATATCAGTCACGGACCGGTGCAATCTGAGATGCCGCTATTGCATGCCCCGGGATATAGCTTCTATTCCCATGAAGGATATACTCACTTTTGAAGAGATAGTGATGACTGCGCGCTCAGCCGCAGAGCTTGGCATATCAAGGATAAAGATCACCGGAGGAGAGCCTCTGGTGCGGAGAGATGTCTGTCATCTGATCAGCATGCTGAAGAAGATCCCCGGGATCGAGCAGGTGACACTCACAACAAACGGCATACTGCTTAAGGAGTATCTGGATGAGATTCTGGCTGCGGGGACAGACAGTATAAATGTCAGCCTTGACACACTCGATCCTGTCAGGTATCAGAAAATAACCGGCTTCGATAAGCTTGAGTCAGTCCTGTCCGGACTGAAGCTTGCAGTAAACAGAAATATTCAGGTAAAGATCAATGCGGTATCCGCAGACTGGAACAGCTCCTTCGGCAGTCCTGTTTCAGATGACAGCTCCCATATTCATGAAGATATAAAGGCCCTGATCGGACTGGCAGAAATTATGCCTGTGGATGTCCGTTTTATTGAGCTTATGCCCATCGGATACGGAAAGAGCTTTCCAGGTATCCCGCATGATCTGCTGATCAGGGAGATAAAGGATATTTACGGCGGGATGAGAAGGATCAGCCGGCATGGCAACGGACCTGCAGTGTATTACACCATACCGGGGTATCGCGGGAATATTGGGTTTATCAGTGCCATACACGGAAGATTCTGCTCGGGATGCAACCGTATCAGACTGACTTCAAAGGGGTACCTGAAAAGCTGTCTGTGCTATGATACGGGTGTTGATATAAAGGGGATATTAAGAGGGGATGCATCCGGGGTTCTGAAGCATGAGGAGCTGTGTCGTGCTCTGGAGCAGTGTATATTGTCAAAACCGGATTCACATTCCTTCACACAAACAGAAAAGATAACTGAAAACCTGTCAATGTCGGCAATAGGTGGATAAGGAGGTATCAAAAAAATGGAAAATGCAGCAGGAAAGATCAGAGCGATCTGCATCAGCGAGGAAAGAGGGACCGAAAAGAAAGAAGTTTCCTCTTGTGTTCTTGTTGAAGGAGAAGGGATCCGCGGCGATGCGCATGCTGGGAAATGGCACAGACAGGTGAGCATACTGTCCGGAAGCCGTATCGATGAATTCAACAGAAAAGGAGCCGGTGTCAAAAACGGAGATTTCGGTGAGAATATCGTGATCGACGGTATCGACTGCCTGCGGCTTCCTGTAGGAACTGTACTGAGCATAGGGGAAGGAGACAGGATCTCCAAAATCCGTGTGACCCAGAAGGGGAAGGAATGTCATACCCGTTGCAGGATATACAAAAGGATGGGCGAGTGCATCATGCCGCGTGAGGGTGTCTTTACCGAGGTATTGGAAGGCGGAGAGATCAGGACGGGAGATGTGATATCCGTGGAATATCCGGATATAAACAGACCCTTCCAGGCAGCGGTGGTCGTGCTCAGCGACAAGGCTTCCATGGGTGAGCGCAAGGATCTGAGCGGACCTGCAGCCTGCGAGATACTCAGGGAAAACGGATATGAGATCATTGAGACGATAGTCATACCTGATGATACCAGACGTCTTAAAGCCGAGCTGATCCGGCTCTGTGACGGCCGCGAGGCTGATCTTGTCGTGACAAGCGGCGGAACCGGTTTCTCTCTCCGCGACAGTACACCGGAGGTCACAATGGATATTGCTGACAGGAATGCTCCCGGCATAGCAGAATATATCAGGCTCAAGTCGATGGAGATCACAGACCGCGCCATGCTCACAAGAGGAGTATCCGTGATCCGCGGACAGTCTATCATCGTGAATCTTCCAGGAAGTCCCAGGGCAGTGAAAGAATGTCTCGGATTCATCATGGGCGGTCTTGAGCACGGGATAAAGGTTTTGCGCGGCGGAGTATACGAGTGCGCCCGTGACTGATAATTCCTGCAAAAGGATGCATTATGGGGATCGAGGCTGATATAAAAAAAAGATATGACGGTTTCCTTCTTGATGTCTCCTTTAAGTGTGACAGTAAAAGGATCGGGATCCTCGGTGCATCCGGCTGCGGCAAGACGCAGACTCTTAAGGCGGTCGCAGGCCTTGTACGGCCGGATGAAGGCCGTATAGTCCTTGACGGAAGAGTGCTGTTTGACAAAAAAACAAAGACAGATACAGGACCCGGAAAGAGGGGCATCGGATATCTTTTCCAGAATTATGCACTCTTTCCGAATATGACAGTGGAGGGTAATATCAGAGCGGCTCTTAAGGGGGCCGCAAGGGGATCAAGGGAGTACGCCGGGAATACAGCAGAGCGGATAATGGAGGATTTTGGTCTGAAGGATCTGCGCTCTCATTTTCCCCATGAGCTCTCAGGCGGGCAGCAGCAGAGAACCGCTCTCGCAAGGATGTTTGCCTGTGATCCCGGTCTGCTTCTTCTGGATGAGCCTTTTTCAGCCATGGATACCTTTATGAGGGAGGCTCTGAGGCTGGAGCTTATACATATCCTCGATCAATATGACAAAAATTTCATCATGGTAAGTCATGACAGGGACGAGATCTATCAGATGTGCGATCATCTTTTGCTGATGGAGGAGGGACGGGTCATAGCCCGGGGCCCTGTGAATGAGATATTTGAGCATCCCTCAACAACCTCTGCGGCAAGGCTTACAGGATGCAAGAACATCAGCCGGATAGAGAGGCTGGACGATCACCGTTTCCGGGCGCTTGACTGGAAGGGGATCATACTTACTACCGACCGGAGGATAGGGGAAGATATCAGGTATGCGGGTATCAGGGCACATGATCTCATGCCGGGGGAGGGGGAGGTCAATATCATTCCCACCGGACACGTGAGGATCAGCGCCCTTCCCTTTGAGTGGTATGTGATCACGGAATGCGGACTGTGGTGGAAGATACCAAAGACTCTGAGTGAATATGATGCTCATGATGCTGTTCCGGGATATATCCGGATAGCTCCGGAGAAGATACTTCTCATGGACAGATGATGGAGGGACAAAATGAAATCTGAAGGAACACTTGGCAACTTCTCATTTGCATGGAGGTATATAAGGGAATATAAAAAAAGTCTGTATTTTGCTGTTTTCATACAGCTGATCAGCGTGATGCTCGGGATCCTTGCACCCATACTCAGCGCGAGGATCATAGTCAGATATATGAGCTCCCAGGTTATCCGTGTCATGATCCTGGCTGGCATACTTTTATTGGTGCAGATCATAAAAAACCTGCTTCTGGTCAGGAGCAACAAGCAATACAACAAGGTTTACTGCGATGTCCTTTCATCTTTGGAGAGCGATCTCGTCATAGGAGCGCTGAAGATAAAAAACCAGTGCATGGAGGAGAAGGGAAGCGGACTTTTCATCCAGCGTCTTACCGGAGATACTGCCCGTATAGCTACCGGATTCGGACGGATAGCCGATATGAGCGTACAGGCGATCAACTATATAGGCATACTGCTGGCGATGCTGAGTATAAATTTCTGGGTATTCCTTTTGGGAGCGGTGCTTCTGGCCATAGAATCGATGATGGAGATCTACAGGACCCGCAAGCTTTATAAGGATGACAAGGAATACAGGGCGGCCAATGAACGCTTTTCCGGTTTTATCGGCGAGATGGTTCGCGGAGCGAGAGATGTGAAACAGCTTAGCTGCGAGGATTCATTCAGCAGGGAGGCGACGGAGCGTGTCATAAACGCAAATAATAAGCGCTATATCATGCAGAGAAATTCCTGGACCATGAAGCTGGTCAGATGGCAGTTCAGTGAGTTCGGGACCTTTACTTTTATAACTCTTATGGCACTGTTTCTGGGATGGGGCTGGATATCAGCCACGTCTGCGATAGTTTTGTATAATTATTTCTCGAGTCTTGATGTACATGCGATCACTCTGGCCGGAGAGTTTATGGAGTATGTGAAGGATTTCAATCTTTCGGTCGAGCGTGTATGCGCTATCATGTACAGCAAGGAATTCCCCAAGGAGGAATTCGGAGAAGCAGAGCTTTCTGATCCTGAGGGCGAGATATGCTTTAAGGACGTGGTATTCGGATATAACGAAAAAAAGGTACTGGATGATATCAGTTTTACCATCCACCCCGGGGAGATGGTGGCCCTTGTCGGAAGGAGCGGCTGCGGCAAGACCACGATACTGAATCTGCTGAGCCGGCTGTATGATCCTCAGGAGGGACAGATCCTGCTTGACGGCAAGGATATCAGCACACTGTCAAAAAAATCCGTCCGCGGCACGATGACGGTAGTCAATCAGATCCCTTATATCTTTAATATGTCGGTAGGAGACAATCTCCGCCTTGCCAAACAGGAGGTGACCGATGAGGAGCTGAAGCAGGTATGCAGACTGGCTGCCATCGACGAGGATATAGAGAGCATGCCCGATGGCTATGATACGATCATAGGAGAGGGTGGTGTCAATCTCTCCGGCGGACAGAGGCAGCGGCTTGCGATAGCAAGGAGTATGCTGAAGGATTACCGGATCATCCTTTTTGATGAGGCTACATCCGCTCTTGACAATGTCACCCAGTCCAAGATCCAGAAGGCGATTGATGAGATACGAAAGAACAGGACAGTCATCCTCATAGCGCACAGGCTTTCCACTGTGATACATGCGGACAGGATATTATATATGTCCGAAGGAAAGATCCTGGACGAAGGAACTCATGAGGAGCTGCTGGAGAAATGCGAACCATACAGAATACTGTATCAGGAGGAGTCAAATGAAAAGAATTAATGCTGCGCCGGTTTTGCTTATAATCTTATGCATCCTGACCGGATGTCAGGCAGGATCCGGCACTGCAGGGAATGCCGGGTCTGAAGAGAATGAGGAGGTGAATCTTACGGTATTTGCGGCAGCCTCACTGACAGAGACACTTGAGGAGATCGGCGAAAACTACAGCAGGGAGAATCCGGATGTAAAGGTGGTATTTAATTTTGATTCATCCGGAACCCTGAAAACCCAGATAGAGGAAGGAGCAGAATGCGATATATTCATCTCCGCAGCGCAGAAGCAGATGGATCAGCTGGAGGACTGCATAGATCCGGCAACACGCAGGGACATCCTTGAGAATAAGGTGGTCCTGGTCGTTCCCGAGGGGAATCCCAAAAAGATAAACTCATACGAGGATATGGTCAGTCATTTTAACGATAAGGATATATTGCTTGTAATGGGAAATGAGGATGTACCCGTAGGCCAGTATACACAAAAGATATTTGATCATTTCGGCCTTGATGAAAAGGCACTGGCAGATGACGGTCTCCTGACCTATGCAGGCAATGTCAAGGAGGTTACGACCCAGGTCAAGGAGGCAGCTGCAGACTGCGGCATCGTATATTCGACAGACGCATATTCAGCCGGACTTGAAGCGGTCGACACCGCTACGGAGGAGATGTGCGGACGGGTCACCTACCCGGAAGCGGTCATAAAAAACTCCGCACATCCGGATGAGGCGAAGGCATTTCTTGATTATCTCTCATCGGATGAGAGCAGGAAGGTATTTGAGAAGGTCGGGTTCACTTGTGTGAAGTAGGGGTGGACCCGGGGGACGGGGTTAATGGATCTTTTTCCGCTTTATAATTCACTCAGGATAGCATTTATAAGCACGCTGATCGTTCTGATCCTGGGCGTTGCTGCAGCATATCTGGTTGTCCACATGCCCCGTTTCATAAGAGGTATCCTGGACAGCCTTTTCACCCTGCCTCTGGTGCTTCCTCCGACCGTTGTAGGGTATCTTCTTCTGCTTCTTCTCGGAGCGAAAAGGCCTTTCGGAGGATGGTTTTTGAGAGTTTTCGGACTTCGTCTTACGATGAACTGGTGGTCGGCGGTTTTTGCCACTTCAGTCATAATCTTTCCGCTCATGTACAGGACAAGCCGGGGCGCCTTCGAAGCCTTTGACAGAACCTATGAACAGGCCGGACAGACACTGGGACTCGGCAGTCTCTATATTTTTTTCAGGATAGTCCTGCCCTGCTGCAAGGCAGGGATCATAGCGGGGATAGTACTTTCCTTTGCCCGGGCGCTCGGTGAATACGGCGCAACCATGATGATATCGGGATACACACCCGGAAGGACAGCTACCATATCCACGACGGTATATCAGATGTGGAGGACAGACAATGATGCGCTTGCGCTGAAATGGGTGCTGGTAAATATGGCCATATCCACGGTCATACTCCTTGCGATCAATATCGTGGAGGGACGGCAGGATATATTTCATCCGAAATCCCATGCCCATCCTGACCGTCAGGGCAATGAATAATAAATTCAGATATAAAACAAGGACTTTTTGCGGATTTATCTACGTTTTATAAGAGGAGAAGATCATGAGTATGGATCACAGGGAGGCAGCAGGGCTGCTGGCAGACAGGGTATTACAGACTGAAACGGAAATGATCGGTCTGGAGGAGGCCTTTGGAAGGATTCTGGGAGAGGATATTACGGCACAGGAAAATGTGCCGTCATTTGACCGCTCTCCCTATGACGGTTATGCATTCAGGGCATTGGATACAAATGAGGCCTCAGAGGAGCATCCGGTGACCCTTGAGGTGATCGAGAATATAAGAGCAGGGCAGATGCCGGAGCTTGAAGTGACGGAAGGCAGGGCTGTCCGCCTTATGACAGGAGCGCCTGTGCCTTACGGCGCGGATGCCATATGCAAATATGAGGATACCGAATTTACAGAGGGATCAGTGACGATAAGAAGGAGCTTTCGGTCCGGTGATAATATAGTCACGGCCGGAGAGGATATAAAAAAAGGCACGACGGTCGCAAAAAAAGGATATCCGGTGGATGCCGGACTTTCCGGAACACTGGCTTCACTGGGACAGCTGTCCGTAAGGGTTTTCAAAATACCTGTTGCCGGGATACTCACTACAGGAGATGAGGTCACGGATCCGGAAAAAGTCCCCGGGCCGGGAAAGATCAGAGACTCCAACCGGTATTCCATAGCGGCAGCCCTGAAAAACATCGGAATAGATACGGTCTTTCTGGGACATGCGCCTGACACAACAGAGGGCATCGCTGCTCTTATCCGAGAGGGTGAGAAACGCTGTGATGTCATCATCTCCACAGGCGGCGTTTCCGTAGGAGATTATGACCTTGTTCCGGAAGCGATGGAGGAGTGCGGATATGAGATACTCACCAGAGGGGTTTCGATGAAGCCGGGTATGGCCTGCGCCTATGGAATAAAAAACGGAAGGCTGATGCTGGGACTCTCGGGAAATCCCGCATCATCTCTGACCAACCTTCAGTGCGTCTGCTATCCGGCATTGAAAAAGCTGAGGGGATGCGCCATATTTGAGCATCAGATCCTGCGCTTTAAGCTGGAGGGAGATATCCTTAAGGCAGGAGGAAAGGGCACGCGTTTTGTCAGGGGACGCAGTGTGGCCAGAAACGGAGAGCTGTGTCTTGAGGCTGCACGGTCACAGGGAAATGTGGTCATAAGCAGCGCGGTTTCCTGCGATGTCTACGGGATCCTCTCCGGGGTTAGCGCTCCTGTTAAAAGCGGCACATACATAGATGGTTTTTTCATCTGAAAGGGAAGAATAAAATGGAAAAAGTAAGGACAGAGGATGCGGTGGGACTTACCCTGTGTCATGACATAACCGCCATGTTTCCCGGCTTCAAGGGACCGCTGTTTAAGCGCGGACATGTGATACAGAAGGAAGATATAGAAAGGCTTCTTGATATAGGCAAGAAAAGCATATATGTGGGAGATATCGGAGAGGGAATGCTCCATGAGGAGGACTGCGCCATAAGACTGGCCGGCAGTGTACAGGTGCCGGGAGCGCACTACGAGGGGCCGTCCGAGGGCAAGGTGCTGCTTTTCAGCGATATCCGGGGGATGCTCAGGGTGAATAAGGAGGTTTTGTCCCGGATCAATATGATAGGTGATATCACCATAGCGACCATGCCGGACCACAGCCGTATCGAGGAGGGCGACAGGCTTGCCTCGATGAGGATAGTTCCCTTATTCACAGAGGAAAAGCAGATAGAGGAGGCTGAGAAGCTGTGCAGCGGGACAAAGCTCATAGAGCTGCTTCCCTACAGGGAAAGGACCGCAGGCATAGTGATCACGGGATCCGAGATATATAACGGGAGAAGAAAGGATCTTTTTGAACCGGTGGTAAGAAAAAAGCTTTCCTGCTTCCCGGGGCAGATACTTGATGTGTCGATCTGTGATGACGACATGGAGATGATAATAAATGCGGCGAAGGGCCTCCTGGACAGGGGAGCCGATTTTCTGATATTCACGGGAGGAATGTCCGTGGACCCTGATGATCTGACACCGGGGGCCGTCAGACGCCTTGGCGCTGATATCATAAGCTACGGAGTTCCCGCACAGCCCGGAAACATGACACTTTGCGGTTATCTGGGAGATATACCGGTCCTGGGAGTGCCCGGAGCTGCGATCAGTCTGCCGACCACGATCTTTGATGTCCTTCTTCCGCAGATATATACAGGGCTTAAGCTTACCAAACAGGATCTGGTCAATCTGGGAGAGGGCGGTCTGTGCCGTATGTGCGGGACATGTCATTTCCCGAACTGTTCCTTTGGAAGATACTGATGGCGGGTGCAGATATGGATAATAAGAATAAAAGGACGGTCATAGGTTTTTCCGGATTTTCCGGAAGCGGCAAGACAACGCTCATAGAAAAGCTGATACCTGTATTCAAAGACAGAGGATATCATGTCGCAGTGATCAAGCATGATGCCCATGATTTTGAGATCGACAGGGAAGGGAAGGATACGTACAGATTCACCCGGGCCGGAGCGGATCAGGTCTATATCGCGTCATCAAAAAAAAGCGCAAGAATGAATTCCGCCTCCATCTCCCTGGATGAAATGCTCTCGGACTGCAGGGATGCGGATATTGTCTTTATAGAAGGGTACAGGGATTCGGATATAAAAAAGATCGGGATCACAGGCAGTACTACGGAATATAAGCTGCCGGGACAGATAGATGATTTCGAGGCGATCGTAAGCGATGATGCAGAGCGCTTCAGGAAGCTCACCGGCAAACCTGTGTTTGACAGGGATGATATCACAGCGATCTCGGACTGGCTGGTCCCCGCCTTCACGCATTTTGATGACGAAGGCAATGCCAGGATGGTGACTGTTGCGGACAAGGATGTGACACGCCGTACGGCAACCGCGGGAGCCAGAGTGCTGGTAAATGAGAGCACCTATGAACTGATAAAGCAGGGCGGGATCAAAAAGGGAGATGTCCTTACAGTCGCGCAGATTGCCGGGATCATGGGGGCGAAGAGGACTCCTGATCTGATCCCCATGTGCCATCCGGTGATGATCGACGGCGCAGATGTGAGACTGAGGCTTAATGAAGAGGACAAGGCTGTAGAGATCGAGGCTGCAGTCACCTGCACCGGAAGGACAGGGGTTGAGATGGAGGCAATAACTGCCTGCGCTGTGGCAGCGATGACGGTTTATGACATGTGCAAGGCGGTCCAGCGGGATATAGTGCTGACTGATATATGCCTTTTAAGCAAATCCGGAGGAGTTCACGGGGATTATGTAAGGAAAAGCAGGCAGGAGGATATGAAGCTTTCCGCCGGTATCTTATCCGGGGGGAAGAGCAGCCGGATGAAAAGGGACAAGGCCTTTTTGGAATGGAAAGGAGTCAGCCTTATTGAATATATGACAAAGAAGCTTTCATTCTTGTCCGAGGTTATGATCTCATGCGGCGATCCTGAAAAATATGCAGGTCTCGGCCTGCCTCTCATCATAGATGAAAATGCAGATACGGGCCCGCTTGAAGGCATAAGGAGGCTTCTGCTCGCAGCCTCAAATGAAAGAGTATTCATCTGCGCGGTGGACATGCCTTTTATCACAAAGGAGCTTGTATTATTCCTGAAGGACAGGATGAAACCGGAGTCGGACTGCATACTCGCAAAAAACGGTGATGATCCCGAGCCTTTGTGTGCCATTTATAAAAAAAGCATTCTGCCTGCCATAGAGGGAGCTGTCGCAAAGGGAGAACATCGCATCAGGGATATTTTCGATAAGTCCAGGGTACAGTATGCCGATCTTTCAGAGGGAGGTTTTTCCGCCGGCACGGTACAAAATCTGAATACCTGGCCGGAGTATTGCAAAGCTAAGGGGGATCAGAACTGAGCAGGTTTTCAGTGTGTCTATTTTGTGTCTGCTCATAGGTTAAAATACAAGAGGTTGATTATGCTCATTAATGAGCTGCATTTAGCCGATATAGATAATAATGCCGCTTTTTGCAGATGCATCCGGGATCCGGAAATCCCGGAATACAGGCAATGAGAGGCACTTGTAGTATATTTGGAATAAAATACTGTAGTTGACATAATATGGAACAGGAGCCGATATGTTAAAAAGCAGATGGAACAAAATGAATAAATTCAGGAAGAGAACCTTTGCCGCAGCGCTTACCACGGCAATCCTGAGTACGAGCATAAATGTCGGGAGTATCGCCGTAAATGCCGGAACTTCCGCAAGAGGACGGGTCATTGTGGCATTCGAGGATCTGCCTGACGAGATCGCATATCAGACGGTTCCTATAGGAGGCAGCAGGGTAGATGTAACCTTCCCTACAGAGCTTAATGTGCTCCTGTATACAGATGAGGAAGAGGAGACTACAAAAGAGAAGACCACGAAGGAAAGAGCCACCGAAAGCGAAAAAGTGGTCGTTGAGTCCGGAAGCTCAGGAAGCAGCAGCGTGAAGGTCGCAGAGGAAGCCTCCGAAGAAAAGGAGACAGTAGTTGTCGTACAGGATAATACGGGCGGCCAGGCTTCAGGAAGCAGCAGCACGGCTTCGCCTGCCGGACAGGATACAGGCAGCGGGAGCAGCTCTGCTGCGGGGACATTGCCTGACGGGAATAATACAGGCACGCAGGAGGATACAGGTGCAGGCAATAGCGGCTCTGCAGGCGGCAGCAGCACGGAGACCGGTACAGGCGAGAGCGGAGCAGCACAGAGCGGTACGGCTCAGGATGGGAAAAGCACACAGGGGGGCAGCACCTCTCAGGAGGGCAGCACCTCTCAGGATGGCGGCAGCACAACTGACAGCAGTACCACACAGGACAGCAATGCAGCTCCGGAAAGCAATACTGACCAGGGCGGCGCCACACAGGATCCCGGAGATCAGTCAGGCGCTTCACAGAGCAGTGAGTCTTCAGAGAGCAGTCCGGAAACATCGGATACTTCAGACAGCGCTCCTTCAGATTCAGGCAGCAGTGAAGAGAGCAGTTCTGACAGCGACAGCTCTTCAGGAGAGGGTACGGAGAATACATCCGGAAAGAATGTGCTTAACAGCATAATGAATGCCTTTGCTCCGGTGAAGGCTTACGCGGCTGAGTCTGTGGTAAATGCGGGTGCAGGAGAAGCAGACAGCTCCTCCGGATCCTCAGGAACACAGGATGAGGAAAAGTCATCTGAGCCCGCTTCAGAATCAGGATCAGCTGAAAATGAAAAGACTGAGAGCACGGATAACAGATCAAATGAAGAGCCTGCGGCAGGCACTGAGAGCTCCACAGAGGAGAGATCCCCGGAAAAGACAGATAATACTTCTGCCGGAGATGATACAGGCAAAGCAGGTGATACAGGCAAAACGGATGATAAGGACAAGGCCGGTACAGGATCTGATGAAAAGGGAACACAGACTTCGCAGGATACCGGAAGCACCGAAAACAACGATAATAAAGATACCAAGGATAATAAAGACAATAAAGACAATAAAGACAATAAGGAGAACGGATCATCTGAGGGAAAATCCGACGGTAGGACCGAAGTTTCGGGCGACAGCGTGAGCGGGGCCGAAGTCAGTGATGATAAGGAGGAGGCCTCAAAGGAGGGCAGGAGCAGCAGCTCATCAACTGTTGTATCCGTCAGTGATGCAGATACAGAGAAAGAGGATACAAAGAAAGAGGACAAGGGTGTCAGGAAGCTTAAGGACGGGGAAGAGAGAGTCCTTAAGGATGTAAGATGGAAGATAGATAAGGACAAGAGTGAATACGGCAGCAGATTCCAGGCAGTGCGCGAGGGAGATGTATTTATCTTTGTGCCTGATATCAAGGCCTATGGCTTAAAGAGTGATGTTGACCTTCCGGAGATAAGAGTCACCATCGGAGAAAGGAGCGATGCTGATACAGCAAGCGATAATTCGGCGAGCGCTAATTCCGCAAGTGAAAACTCTGCCAGCGGGAATTCGATAAGCAAAAATTCAATATCTGAGAATTCCTATCCGGAATTCGATCAGTTTGCCATAGTGGGCGGAGTCAGGGTCAGAGTTACTGCGCCTGAGGGAGTATTCCCCGAGGGAGCTGTGCTTAAGGTGCGCAGCATCAGTGATGCGTCCGATCAGGAAAGGATAGAGAATGTGATACGCTCCGATATAGGGAGCAGCCCGGATTCCGTATCTGCAGAGAATGCCGGATCGAATATGAAGCTTTTGAGCTTTGACATAACCATCAATGATGTGAGCGGTAATGAGATCCAGCCGGATACTGAGCATGGCAGTCCCGAGGTCACCTTCTCGGATGTGGATATGCTTGGCGAGGCTGAGGAAGGAAGCGAGGTCAGGGTATATCATTTTGATGATGATCTGGGCAGCGCCTCATCAGTGGAAACATCAGTAGACAGCTCCGAGAATGCTGTAAGCGTTACAGCGGATCATTTCTCTCCCTGGACTGTAGCTCTTTTAGGAGCAGGGGATACATCTGATGTTGAGATTGCGGAGATATGGTTTGTAACACCTGATCTAAGTAGAATTCAGGATAACACATATTACCATTTGGCTGAATACCTTTATATATTGGGTCAGGATAATAAAGTGTACAGTAATACATCCAATCGGGCTGAGTTTTTGAAAATTATGGAAAACATTGATATTACTGACTGGTATGGGGTACCTGATCCCTTTATGGATATCATCCATGTGACTAAAAAACCAAAAGATGATCCTACTGTTATTGTTCGTTCTGGCGGCATATTTTCTGTTCCTGATTCGATTGTCTTTACTTTGCAATACAAAAAGACAGACAGTTATAGAGTTGAATTTCCAAATTCAAATGGGGGTATTCCTGTAACGGATATAGAAGAAGAGGGATCTTTGACTCTCACCAACAGTATGCTTTATACATTAAATGGAGATACACTGAGCTGGACAATCAATGGAGTGACTCAAACCCATAAATTCAATGTTAAACCTGATGATGCGAGCGTGAAAAATATTACGTGGGAAGTGGGATATAAAGCTAAAGGGAGTCAGGATTATAGCTATGATCCAAATGTAACGGGATATAGTCCCAGCACAGGAGAACTTAGGACTAACGGGACAAGCACTGATCAGAATTATTCTGGTACCTACATTTTCAAGGCTAAAATTACGGACGGCGTCAGTCAAGGAGTAGATTATAAGAAAGATTTTACATATCCCTGTAGGGGCGGGTTTTATTCATATATCATAATCCCGGGACCGCTGTTTCCGAAATATTATAATAACTATGCACAAGACAGGCCGGCGATCACAGTTAATAATAAGACCGCTGTTCTTCCCCGTATTACATGGGGGAAGATGGGGGACACGGAAGGTAATGTTGCAAAAGTCGAGTATGCCGTCCTTCAGACCTATCTTACAGGAGACAGCGAAATGGATTCAATAACCTGGACGGATAGCGGAGCAACCATAGCGGATGGCAGATTTAATATACCTTCCAGTAATTTTGTGGATAATCAGAAGAATTTTATATATGCGAGAGTTACAATTAATCCCAGTTCCGGAAATCCCTATAAAATTCAGGAGAGTTCCGAATATATTCTCTGTGATACTAAAGCGCCTGCTTTACAGATAAACAGCGCCACCATCACCGGGACCTCCGGGGCGGCTGCAGTATATGCGCAGGATCCGGCTGATGCGAGCAAAAATGAGACAGCAAGCGGGATAGCGAAGGTTTATGTCCTTGCAAGGGAAAAGGGACAGACTGCGCCTACGAAAGAGGAGGTTAAGCAGAAGGGGGTTAGCAGCCCACTGGCTGACACGACCATATATCTCAATGGACTCGATCCCTCAAAGCAGTATACCTTCTATGCAGTAGCAGAGGATAAGGCCGGAAATCTTACCGATACGCCTGCTAAAAAGGATGCTACAGTAAATACCGGCACGGTTTCCGGTAATATCACTGTGAACGGCTGGAAATATGATACGCTTCAGGGAAGTGATGCTGTCGAGAAGGATGTGCTGAAGGAGCCAAAGGAGATAACTATCAGCGCCAATGTGACTGACGGATCATTAAAGAGCGTCCAGTATTATATCTCCGATAAGTTCCTTGCTTCCGATACCGAGATAGAGAAGGCGGCCGGAGGCAGCTGGGTGACATATAATGATAAATCAAAGCCTGTGATCAAAAGGAATCAGGTGAATTATATCTATGCCAAGTTCACTCAATATGACTCTGCGTCCACGGTGACCTATATTTCCTCGAAGGGCATAAAGGAGCAGGATGATATCACGGCCTCCATCCAGGTGATGGGGAATAAATACACCAGCCTTCAGTCCAAGGATGAGGTGGAGAGCAAGACAGCAGCAAAGGCCGAGGAGATCACCATCAATGCCAGCGTAGGCGGCGGAGGAAGTGTAAAGAGTATACAATATTACATTTCAAGCAATTTCATAGCCTCCGTAAGTGATATCGAGAAGGCTGCCGGAACAAGCTGGGCAACCTATAATGACAGCGCAAAGCCTGTGCTCAAGAGAAATCAGGTGAATTATATCTATGCTAAGGTCACACCTGAGGGGGATTCGGCAACTCCGGTCTATCTCTCCTCGAAGGGTATCCTGGAGACTGAAACTGTAGATGCGAGCATAGTGGTAAACGGAAAGATCTATAATATACTTTATGGAAGTGATGAGATCGCCGATACTGTCACCAAAGCGCTTCCGATAGAGATCAATGCCAAGGTTTCCGGAGGATCCGTGAGAAACATACAGTATTTCATATCGGATCAGTTCATGTCCTCCGAGGCAGAGATAGAAAAGGCAGCAGGAACCGGCTGGAGCAATTATAATATGCTTTCCAAGCCTTATCTTAAGACGAATCAGGTGAATTATATCTATGCGAAGATAACGCAGAATGATGACAAGGGCACTGTGCTCTATATATCGACAAAGGGAATAAGGGAGAATGAATCGATACAGGTCACAGTCAGTGTGAACGGAAAGACCTATGATGCGATCCAGAGTACCGAGGGAGTGGAAGCCTACATCAACAAGAATAAAGAGATCACTATAACCGCAACTCCCAGAGGCACGTCGGAAACAAGCAAGGTAAAGAGTGTGCAGTATTTCATTACTTCTGAATACCTGCCCTCTGCGGCTGCGATAGAAAAAGCAGCAGATGTCAACTGGAGCACCTATGATGCTTCCGCGAAGCCTCTGCTCAAGACAAACCAGCTGAATTATGTCTATGTGAAGGCAGTCCAGAATGACAGCAAGGGCACTCCGACCTATGTATCAACCAAAGGTATCTGGGAGGATGAGACTGCGCCCAAGGTGACCTCCATCAAGGAGACACCCAATGACAAGAAGACGTCGGCTACGGTCACTGTTTCGGGTAATGACAGTGGGAGCGGCATCAAAACATATTATTTGCTTCCAAGGAAAAAGTCGGAGGGCGCTCCGGATGCCAATACGATAATGAAGAAGGGGCAGAATAATACTACAGGAATATTCAAGATAGACTCTATTTCCGCGAGCGATCCTAATATCTATTATGCTGTCATAGTGGATATGGCAGGGAATGTGAGCGATGTTGCGAATCAGTCCGGCGTGACTCCCGCAGGAGATGTGAGCGCCACCATAAAGGTGCTCGACAAGAGCTATTCCAATATGAACAGCAGTACCAAGATAGGAGGCTATACAAAGGAGAATAAGACCTTCTCCATAACGGCTTCTTCAAAGGGGAGCTCGATAAAGACAATTGAATATTTCATCTCGGATAAGCTCATTACATCAAAGGATGAGCTTGAAAAGGCGGCGTCGGATCCGAACAGCACGAAGATCCCGACTACGAAGACCACTGTTACCACAAACAAGGACGGGACCACAACCATGACCACCTCTACGGGTGAGGATACGACGTCCACCGGCAAGTGGAGCAAATATGATGACGGTAACCAGCCTTATCTTAAGAAGAATCAGCTGAATTATATCTATGCAAGGATAACTCAGGATGATACGGAAAAGACAAAGACATATATCTCAACTGAGGGCATATGGGAGGATGAGATAAAGCCTACCGTCACATCAGTCAAGGGAACGCCTAAGGATACCTCCTCTGAGGTAGTGGTTAAGGGAAATGACAAGCAGAGCGGCATCAAGTCCTACTATCTGGTGGCTAAGCCTGCATCAGAGGAGGCGCCAAAGGAAGATGAGGATGTAAAGAGCGGTACAGAGAATGAAACCGGAAAGTTCAGCCTCAGCGGACTTAAGGCAAGCACGGCATATGCATTATATGCGGTCATAGAGGATAATGCCGGCAATATCTCTGTACTCAAGAAGGGCAAGTTTACCACCCAGAAGTCCAGCAGCGGAGCGGGCGCAGGAGCCGGCGCCGGAAAGGGCGGAAAAGGATCCTCAGGTACAGGCGACAGCAATGCAGCAAAGCGTAAGAGCAGCTCCTCCTCAAAAGCCGGAAAAGGAAGCGGAAGCGGAAGCGACAGCAGCGCATCGGCTATAAGGGACGGGGTGCCTTTCATAGAGGATGCATCCCAGGGCATACTTATAGGAAGAGCAAAGACCAGCGGCTGGGACCGTATAGAAAATGAGACCGGCAAGGCTGTGGATGCAGACTGGATATCAGTGGATATGAACGGGTCCACTGTAGTGCCGAAGACAGCTCTGGCAAAGATCGCCGGCAGGGATGTGACATATTACTTTGTGATGAATGATGATGTCACCTGGGCGGTGAACGGGCTTTCCTTCGACGGCAGTCCCAAATCCGATATAGATTTCAGGGTAAGACTGGATACAAGAAATATACCTGCCAAGCTCATAAATGAGATCGCTGATGTTTATCCTCATACAAATATCAGCATCGAGCATGATGGAGATTTCGGCTTTACTGCGATCCTCAGTCTCTTTGTAGGCAAGCAGGGAGACGGCATGTACGGCAATCTCTACTATTATAATGAAGGAGAGAAGAGTCTTGAGTTCGTGGAGTCCGCGCCTGTAGACGGAAGCGGAAGATCTTCCTTCGAATTTAAGCATGCTTCGGATTATACTGTTATAATAAGAGGAGATTCACTGACGAGCAAGACGGCGGAGGCCCTTGCGGCAGCAGGTCTTGACGGGGCAGGCGGCACGACGGGCAGAAATAACAAGGGCATAAACGGAGGCCCGGGCAATATTTCGAGGAACAGCACGAGGATATGGCTCCTGGTCGTATCTATCATCAGCTTCATTCTCTGCGGCTTCATCCTCTTCATGCCGGACAAGCGCAAAAAAAGGGGGAGATATCAGGGGGCATAGGGCTTTATGAGGATCATTGCGGTGGATGATGAAAAGCTTGCACTGGAAGGTCTTATGAGTGAGATCGCCCTTGTGGTGCCCGAAGCTGATATAAACGGTTTCAGGAACGGGCAGGATGCACTGAAATACTGCGAAGGACAAAAAAAGATAGATGTTGCATTTCTTGATATAGAAATGAGGGGTATGAGCGGGCTTTCTCTTGGGAGAAAGCTCGTCTCCATGTATGAAAAGATAAATCTGATATACACCACAGGCTTCTCGGAATACGCCGTGGAAGCTGTGGATATGAGATGCAGCGGATATATATTGAAGCCTGTTACAGGGGATAAGATAAGGAAGGAGCTGGAAAATCTCAGATATCCGGTTGATGAGAAGGCCGGAAGGAGGCTTTTTGCGAGGGCCTTCGGCAAATTCGAGGTTTTTGTGGACGGAAGACCGGTGAAATTCCATTACCAGAAGACCAAAGAGCTGCTGGCTTTTCTTATAGACAGGGAGGGGATTCTCTGCGGCAATGCGGAGATCGCGGACGCATTATGGGAGGATGACAGCTTTGAGGGCAGCCATACCTCATATCTGAAGAATATCAGATCGGATCTGATAAAGACCCTTGAGGAGCAGGGCTGCGCCGACTGCATCACCAGAGGCAAGGGTGAGATAGGGATAATAAAGGATGCCATAGACTGCGATTATTATTCATATCTTGAAAATAAGGGAGTGGAGGGAGCAGGCAAGCTCTTTAACGGTGAATATATGTCACAGTATTCCTGGGCGGAATATACTCTCGCTGCTCTGATGGGAGGATCGGAGGAATGGACCTGACCGGCATGTACCCGGCCTTCGAGCTCTGGGGAGGAGTATTCTGTCTGGTAGGCGGGGTGAGTCTTCTGCTGGCACGCACAGAGAAGGGCGAGACGGGCAGAAGATATTCAATATGTATGGGATTTACCGGAGGGATGATGCTGATTGCAGATGCCCTTGCCTGGCTCTTCAGAGGGATGCCGGGTGTTATCCCGCGGCTAATGGTCTATGCCGGCAATTTTCTTTCCTTCCTCGGCAATTACTGGCTCCCGGCCATCCTGCTTCTTTACATATGCGCCTGCTTTGAGGACGGTAAGGGAGACGAATATCTCGCCTGGCTGATGCCCTTTGTGATGGTTGTGAGCATATTCAATACTCTGCTTCTTATCATTTCCCAGTTTAACGGAATGCTGTATTATATCGATGAAGACAATGTCTATCACAGGGGAAGCTTTCTCTATTTTTCATGGCTTTTTACGGGAATGACCCTTGCTGCTTTTTTACTGCTGCTCATTAAAGAGCGGAAAAGCCTGAAAAAGCAGCAGTTTCTGGTCCTTATATCGCTGATCCTGATACCCGGGACTCTTCTGGCGATACAGATACCCTTCTATGGTTATTCACTTACAAATTTAGGCTCGGCGGTCTGCCTGGCCATGCTTTTTATAATCGAGCTTTTAAGACAGAAGGAGAGGCTTGAAAAGCAGACCAATGATCTGAAGGAGAGGGATGCCGTCATCCGTGAGATGCAGACAAGCATCGCCCTGTCCCAGATCAAGCCGCATTTCCTGTACAACTGCCTGAATACCATATATGTGCTCTGCGGCAAGAATCTGGAGCTTGGCAGACGCGGGATATCGGACCTGTCGGACTATCTGAGGGCCAACATAGGCTCTATAGACAGCAGGGTGCCCATCTCCTTCGAGAAGGAAAAGGAGCATGTCATAAAATACCTGGATCTGGAAAAGCTCAGGTTTCCGGATGAGTTTTCCTACAGCTTTTTTACTCCTGTCACGGACTTTACCCTGCCTGCGCTGACTCTTCAGCCTCTGGTGGAAAATGCTGTCAGACACGGCGTGGTGCCTTTGGGAAATGACGGCATCATCCTTATCACGACAAGAGAGACAGACAGGCACTACGTGATCACTGTGTCTGATAACGGAGCAGGGTTCGATCCCGAGGCTCCCCTGTCAGGTGATGATAAGGCGGAGCATATAGGCATACGCAATGTTCGCGAAAGACTCAAGCGCCTGAGCGGAGGAGAGCTTGAGATACAGTCTGTCATCAATTACGGAACTGAAGCCGTGATAAGGATCCCCAAAAATCCCAATAGCCGTTCATAGTCATATCCTTACCACATTATATAGTATTTTGTGTCTCTTTTGTGTCTGTTATTTTGTTATAATACAACAGTGCGTTTCTGTGCCTTGGCGCAGATAGCGGGTTGTATAAGGACATAAATCATTAAGGGGTCACAGAGGGAGACATGAGCAGCAATCAACTTTATCCATTTGAAAGAAACAGGTATTACCCCGGAAAGATGCTTACAAGCGTCGATTTCCAGGCTGAGCAGAACTATTATATCAATAAGGAGAGATTCCTGAACGGGCTGATGTACGGCTCGGGCATTATTTGCGGAATGGGTGTCTTCAGTCTGGATGATCTCTCAATTCTGATCGAAAGCGGAGCGGCCATAGACGGCTCCGGGCGTGAGGTCATAATAGATGCGTCGGTAGTGAAAAAGCTTTCCGCCATAGAAGGCTTTGACAAGCTCAAGGGAGATGTGGCAAGGCTCAGGGTGCGTTTCAAGGAAAGGGACATCCACAGCGTTTATTCCATAAATCACAAAGAGGATGATAAGGAATATGAATATAACCGCATCTCGGAAGGGTATGAGCTGTTTCTGACTGATGTGGCGGATGAGACGGGGGAGTTCAGTCTGGAGACGGAATTCCTTACCAGGGAGCTGATCTTCAAGAGCGAGAACTTCGTAGGCGAGATCATGATGCCGGCTCATGTCTGTAAAGGCAAAACAGTCAAGATAGTGCTTGAGATAAGGAAGGTGAGTGACGCGGACGTCAGGCTTTCCTGCCGCGGAATACTGGAGACGCCGGTTTTTGCGACAGCGGATGATGAGCATGAGATCGAGATCGGCGTGGAGGATCTCTCGCTTCCTGCAGGCAAAACCTTCCAGAAGGAGTACTGGGTAAGGGTTGAGGAAACTCCCGCCATAGAGAGCGAGCTCATCCTCAGGAGCGGTACGGCTTCAGCCTTTGAGGATGAGAATGCGATAAATACCACCAATCATTTTGCGATGCGCGTACTCCTCTCGGATGTCTCGCCCCTAAGGCTTGTAAACAGGGAAATAGGAAAGACCAATCTCGAGATGATGAATACAGGCTTTCTTGATGATTCCATTGCTCTTGCTGACATCAAGCTTGTACGCACAAGCTCCAGCTATCTCATAGAGAATATCAGAGAGGAAGGCCTGAAGCGTTATGTGGTGACTCCGGCCCAGTCCATCACAAGAAATGAATATCTTGCATATTTCATGAAGGATGTGGAGCTTAAAAAGCCTTCCGAGACAAGGGTTTCTTCAAGACCGGGCAGGGAGATCGAGCGCAAGAGCGAGTTTTCAAATATATCCACAGGAGTTCTGGAGATCCCTCTCGGGAAGAATGCAAGAGAGGGTGATATAAGATATTCCGGAGAGATCGCGCACGGTCTCGGACAGGGGAATATATATGTAGACATAGGATACAGCTTTGTAAGCGATGATCCTGATCTGGGCGCCAATCAGAAGAGCACCATATACGGAAATCCGGATCTTTTCAGCAGACAGACCCAGAGACTTGCCGATGTGGAGACCGCTGTCAAGGTATTGAATGAAAAGGGCTCCTTCGTGGTGGCGGCAAGACTTCTTCGCAATGTGGATTATCTCGTGCTCACCTTCAGATGGGTAGCCATAAGATTCCCTTCGGGAGATGAGATAGAGCTTACAGAGGATTATTATGATAAGAGCATTTCCGTGGATACGCCTACGGTGATAATGGGAACCAAGGAGAGCCACTTCTTCGGAGTCAGGTTCAATAATATGAAGGCGACCAGTATCACATACGAGCTTACTGCTGCCGGAAGCGGAGAGATCAGCTCTGACGGCATTTATACTGCTCCCACCAAGGAGGGCGTATATGAAATCCGTATTTACTGTACGGATATGCCGGTCATATGTACATATGCATATGCGATAGTCAGGAAAAAGATGATAGACGATCCGATGCCGGATGTACCTGTAGGCGAGGCGCAAAGGAGCTCTAATGACATACAGATCCCGTAAAACAAGCTATGAGGTGGTCTCCACCATCATAAGCACCGGGGTGAATGACTGCTATCTGGCGCGTCCCGAGGGAGCCTCTGACGGCAGGGAATACACACTTGTCGTTATAAAGGATCATGAAACGGTCAAGACTCTGATGGAGATCTACAGCACCTTCAGAAATCCGGACAGGGGTCTGCTCACGGAGTCCTTTTCCAGCGGGCAGACTTACGTGCTCGTATTCCCTTACAGACAGGAGAGACCGCTGGATGAATTCTTTGTGGGAGAGGCATATACCCTTACGAGATGTGAGGATATATGCACGAATCTCATACTGGACTGTATTTCCTGTGGACTGCCGTATCCGCTGCTTTATCTGATACTTAAGCAGAGGCTCATCAATCTCGCAAAAGACGACAGTGTGTTTTTCAGCTATTCTCTGGATCTTACGGAGCTTGACAGGACGAAGGTGGAGCGTGACTGCACGGTCAGGTGCGCGGAGATCCTGCTTGCTGTACTCGCTACGAAATCCGACCAGAAAAATGTGAGCTATGAGCTTCTTTCCAAAAAGTCGGCAAACAGCAGCTACAGCTTTTTTACCGAGCTTTACAGGGATCTGCGCATCGCAGCTACTCCCGTAAAGAAGAGAAATATAATAGTCCGGATAAAAAGCTTTTTTTACAGGAATTCAGACAGGCTCTTCGGTATATTATTCTGGATATGCCTGATACTCGGGATAGTTGCTCTGGTACTTCTTTTTACACATCTTGTGTGGGGAGATGTGCCTTTTTTGAGGATATTTTTTAACAGTTTTAAGAAAATCGGAACGGAGTCACTGGTACAATGAATATGCGTGTCCGCGTAATAGCGTGTCTGGCTATATTGAGCGTTTTGCTTTCTGTGATCATCTTTTCGGAGTGTATGGGGAATGTATCGCATGACCCTGAGTATACCTCCTATGATGAAGGTATTGCCTCTAATACAGGCGTTTATTTTATGGAAAACTGGAATGAAAGAGGCCGTCTTTATCAGCTTGATGACAAGGGTGATGTGCTTGAGATGCAGAATTCCGGCGTTGTCGGGATGCATTATATCGATGCCATAGAGATCGCCAATGATTCGGTATATGCCCTGTATTCCGATTTCCGTAATATAGGCGGGGATACGTATAATACATATGTCATCGCCTCTCATACCTCCTCGCTGGAGCTTGCCGCCGTTACAGATCCCTTTATCATAGATATCACGGAGAATGTGACGGATCTTTGCTCTGACGGTGAAGCCATGTACATCACCACGGTGAACAGGGACGGAAACAGCATCAAGGTATATGCCGTGCCCATGGAAAGGCTTATTGATATCGCGGACAGGGAGGATTCCGTGGTAAACCCTCTTACCGGAGAGAGTGATTCCACCCAGGACGCCGCGGAGCTTAAATCTCCCGATGTGCTGATGTTCAGGGAGAGCCCCATCGGCAGATATTATGCTGATGCATATTATGACGGGACCAATGTGATAATCCGGACAGATGCGGATCAGCCTGAGGGGTATTTTGCTCCGGATCTTCGTGTGAAGACGGCTGTGGATACCATGCATTTCAATTTCATACAGCAGATAATCCTTTATGCCAACTATGTCGCATGGTGGGCAGGCGGACTTATCATATGGTTCATAGTGATGGGGCTCCTCTATGCGGGGATCCGCATGAGAAGCCGTGCGGTGTATGTGTTTATCACATCCGAGCTCATGTATCTCATCATCATGATCATAGCGTTTGAGTTTGTGAGAACCGAGTATTCCGTCGGCGAAAGGAATCAGAATATAAGATATGCAGAGCTTGAGATGCAGGAGGAGCTTGAGAGCTTCGTGGATCTCGATACTGTACAGTTCGGCGCAAAAAACTTCTACGACAGCGATATGTATATGAAGATCTTTGATTCCCTGAGACGTGTCATTTCAAGCGGTCAGAATGAAAAGATATATTATGACGTATTCATAATGCATCTGAAATCCGGGCTGATCGTAGCTGACGGCAGGGGAAGAAATATGCAGGACGCCTCCTTTGTATACGGAAGCGCGCTGAGTGATCTGCAGAGCATTCTTTTGGGCGGCGACCTGTCTGCGGGAGTTCCCTTTGCCATAGGGGATACCAGGACTACGGCTGTCGGGGTCAAGGGAGAGGATCCCACTGCGAATTTTGCCCTGGTGGCGATCTGCTATGATCACAGCGGATCTACGGGCTTCTGGGCGAATTTCAGGCAGGTTTTCCTGCTCTTTGTTGTTATCTTCCTGCTGGGAAGCTTCATCATGCTCTTCATCTTCTATCTGCAGGCCATGGATCTGAAGAGGTTTGAAAATGCATTAAGGGATACGGCTCTGGGACGTAAGAATATAAAGATACCCGATACCGCCGCCATGGATATGAAGTCCATGTGGAATTCCCTGAGCGAGCTCTTAAAGCGGATGGAAGAGATCAATTATGAAAAATTTATGATCTTTGAGGGATATTACAGATTTGCTCCCAAAAATATCGAGACCATCATGGGCAAGGATTCCATCTTTGAGGTTCAGAACGGAGATATCACCAAGGTCTCCGGGACGCTGATGCTCTTTTCGACGGAGTCCGGGAACGGGGATTTCAGCGACAGACGTGTTAAGAGTCTGGTTAACATAATCTCCTTTATGGATCATTTTTCGGAGAAGGAGGACGGGATCCTGGTGTCTCAGGACAGCTCGCTTTCGGTGCTCCAGTTCCTTTTCCTGGACAGGGAAAGGCATACTACCTCGACTGCTACCCAGTTCCTGCACAGGAATACCTCCGACAGAGGCTCGGATTTCGTATCCGGATTCCTGTATTATGATGATTTTATTTACGGTGTGGCGGGTACACGCACCCAGTGCCTTGCCTTCCTTACCTCCATACATACCAAGGAAATGGAGTCCTATGCGATCTGGTTCCAGAGCATGCGCATCCCCCTTGTGATCACGGAGAGTATCGCAAGAAGAGAGGATACAGGACAGATCCGTTATATCGGCTTCATCATCCTTGATTCGGACGGAAGGAAGATAAAGCTCTATGAAGTCATAGACGCTTCGCCTGCGAAGGTAAGGCAGCTGAAGCTCATGTCCAAGGATAAGTTCGAAGAGACACTGGAGCTCTTTTATTCAAAGGAATACTATCTGGCAAGGAATCAGTTCTCCGAGATCCTCAAGGAATGTCCGGAGGACAGCCTGGCAAAGTGGTATCTTTTTGAGAGCGAGCGGTATCTGAACGGCGAGCTTGCGCCTTCAGACGGAGAGCTTCGCATAAGTGACTGAGGATACAAGGAAACAGGGATAATATAACCAATGGGCGGAAATCTGTTTAATGTATTATTTTCAACTATAAAGGGACGCTTTGTCGCCATCGTGGCAAGGCTCAGGCTGTGGACCAGCTGGAGCTTCATCCGGGCCAGGGTCATCGGCGGCATAAGGGATTTCTTCTTCAGGCTGCTTGATGTAAAGCCTAAGAACAAGAATGATTATTATACGATCTTCGGCTGGATGATAAGCAAGAGGCTTGCTTATGCGATCGTTGTGATCATAGGTGTTCTGAGTCTCTGGTATATAACGGCTACTACAAAGATCTTTGACAAGCTTACACAGAATGGCGGGATGCGTACTTATTCCTACAATTCGATCCTTCTCCGCCTCGCAAAGGACAAGGTCCGGATAAAGGCAAAGTCCGGATATCTGGCATATGAGGGAGAGGTGAGCAAGGGCTACTGCACCGGAGAGGGAAAGCTGTATTCCCCGAAGGAGGTCCTGCTCTACTCGGGGACCTTCCTGAAAAACCGTTACGAGGGACAGGGAAGCCAGTATTATGACACCGGGATACTTCACTACAGAGGGAATTTCCATGATAACCTCTATGACGGACAGGGGGTCTTATACAGAGAAGACGGCTCTGAGGAGTATGAAGGGAATTTCTTCAGCGGAATGAAGGAAGGAGCCGGGAAGCTTGTTGATTCGGGAAACAATCCTGTCTATGAGGGAACCTTTGCGTCGGACAGGATAGTATACAGTGAGCTGCTCGGAAAGAGCGCCGAGGAGATAAGGAGCATGTATTTCGGAGATCAGGTCCTCTATGAGGAGAGCGGTGATATCGGAAGCGATGCTGTTGTCTATATGAGGGATATAGGCGCGCTCTATCTCTCACAGAGTGACGGAAGTGCCACCGATGATTCCCAGAAGGCAACCTCGGTGATAGTGATGAGCAATACCTTCAGATCCGGAGCCAGTGAAGCAAGGGATGTATCGGATCTTAATGAAATGTTTGGCGAACCGGAGTATGAGGGGAATTCCGCAGCCATCCTTCCTGAGGCCATCGCGATCAATCTGATGAATGAGAAAAAACAGGTTTTGAACGGCAGGGTCGATATGGATACTACCGAGGTCTACAGCGATGATATCATGGTGAACAGCTTTGCCCAGGATTATACCGTTTACGTATATACCTATAAGAGAGGCGGGCTGGTATATTCGTTTGTATGCAGAGACAAGGGAGGAAGCTTTGCCTTCTATGAGATAATGGACAGCGGTGATGTGGATGAGGCGGCATAAGGCATTAAAAAGCTGCATAGGGATCCTGGTCATGTTTTCGGTATTTGCGGGAAGTCTTGCGCTTCCTCCACAGCAAAAAGCAGCTGCGGCAGAGAATACGAAAAAGATGACGCTTTCGACTGCCAGGTCCCTTGCATTGAAGAACAGCTCTGCCTATGATTCCGCGCAGAACGGGGTTGAGTCCAAGAAGGCTGCGCAGGAGAGCGCCCTTAAAGCGCTGAAGCTTAAGCAAAAGAATATGATGAGCTTCCGCTGGTCCCCGATCTTCAACCTGAAGTTTCCGGAGAAACCGAATTTTGCGCAGGCTTCGCAGTTTCAGTTCAAGCCGATACAGCTTGCCTCCGATGTGCAGGTAGCCCAGCATAAGGTTCAGGATACGACCTTTGCGATAAACGAGCAGGTAAACAATCTGTATGTGGATATAGTGACGGTCCAGCAGACACTGAAATTCAACGAGCAGAAGCTTGAAACCCTGAATAAGGGGATAGCGCATAATAAATCAAGACTAAAGCTTGGTGAGGCGACTCAGACGGATATCGACAGAGCCGATGCCCTCACAAATACAATAGCAGGGAACAGAAGAACGCTCGAGGCCGACCTGAAAAAGATGTCGGCGATCATAGGACTGGACGTGACTACAGGTTATACCTTTGAAAGACCCTATGTGGAGGCAAAGATAGACAGAAGCTCTCTGCCGGCTCTCATAAAATATACCGAGGACCGTGATGAGTCCTTCTACGAGGCCTGCACGAATGCTACGACAGCCAAAAAAGAATTGTCCACAAACTACGGTCTGATGAGAAATAAATACGGCTCCGAGATGGGGATCATATCGAATTATGTAAACCAGGCTCTTGACGGAAAGGCAGTAAGCGCCAGCGCCTTCAGGAAGGATTATAAGAAATTCCTTGAACAGATAGACAGCCACTGGAAGGGTTCCTTCAAAATAGGCTGGTTTATCAAGATCGACAGGGAATGGACTAAGGGAAGCCTTGACGGTACAAGGTATATTGAGGATGACCCGTATACGCTTTACCAGAATGCCCTTGATTACCAGCAGGCCCTTAAGGATATGCAGGCGGCGCAGAAGGATCTGGACCAGACAGTGGAGGATTCCTTCAATAATTATATAAATCTGCGAAGCGCCTATGATCAGGCCATCAAGTCAGTGGATGATAAAGAAAAGGACATGAAGCAGTTTGCTGTGAAGAACCGCATGGGATATATGACACTCCAGGAATACGAAGATGAGCAGGCTGATTATGAGGAGCTTCAGAATGCGCTCTTCGATGCCATGAAGTCCTATACGACGACTCTTTATTCCTTTGACCGCCTGACCTGCGGCGGGGTGAGCGCCCTTCTTTCGGGCACCGATGCAGATCTGAAGACTGCTGTGGTGGGTGAGAGCTATGTGGATAAGGATTCAAAGGAAGCAATGTATTTCATTAAGCCCATCATCCAGAGGGATCTTTTTGAGCTGACTATATTCATTCCGCAGGATTTTCCGGTGGAAATCTCAGATTTCGAGCTCTGGTGCGATAATATCCAGGTCGGAGAAAGGACAAAAAAGGATAATGCCTTAAGGCATCTGACCATCTCAAAGGATATGACATCGGAGGTTAAGATCAGGCTGTATAACGGAGAGGAATTCGTGGACGACTGCGTCATCGATCCGGAAGAGGAAAAGGGCCCCCTGAATATAGTCACAGCCATGAATATAAAGAAGGATGAAACCGGAGATATAGGAACCTTCTCCACCTCCTTAAGTGATGTCACCGGGCTTGTGACCATAACCTTCAAGCCTCTTGAGAGCGAGGGGATCAAATATTACAGAGTGCTTTCACCTGAGGGCGAGCCTCTGGGTGACGGCAAGAACAAGAGCATCGATCAGGGCTTTACGCATCTTGCGCTGGTATCCACTGATCTGGATACCCTGAAGATAGAGCTCTATGATGAATCGGAAAACCTGAAGTACAATGCATATCTGGATACTGCAAACAAGAAGATGAAGAAAAAGACGGATACAAATGAGCAGGAATAGAATCAGAAACTGGGATCATATAAATACAGATAAAAAGCCCAAAAGGCTTAAAAGGATAGTGCAGCTTGCTATCTTTGCTGCGGTCGCGGTCACTGCCGTACTGCTCCTTCGGATCAAGGCACTGGCTGTTTTCAATGAAGACAAGGCTATGAGGTTTTCTGAATATTCCGCAAGCCATACAATAGAAAATTCAGTGCTTTTTGTCGGTACCTATCTGATCAATATAAATGCGATGTCAGATGAGATCTATCAGAAGGCGCAGGAATCTCAGAGTGAATCCAATCAGATGGAGATATATTATAAATCCGAGCTTGCAGACGGTTCCTGGTTTGATGTGACTGATGCCGAAAAGCTGAGTGATATCATGGACAGCGCAAAGATAGTCTCGGAGACTGAGCTTGCGGATCTTTTCGTGCAGTATTACGTCGGCGCTGACGGATCGGTGACCGATGTAATGAATGATTCAGAGGTCAATCCCTTTGACCTGCCGGATCCCTATAATCTCTCCAAGCTCAAGGAGCTGGAGCCCCTCTGGCTGCAGTACACGAATTCGACCACGGCTGACGAGATAGATCAGGAGACCTATCTGAAAAATCATAATTCGGAAAAGAGCGGCAATAAGAGATCGGATGTATATAAATACCAGCTGCTTACGGCTTTCTTCAAAATGGATCTCAGAGATGATGAGACGGACGCCTATGATGCTGATCTTGCGAGGCTTTTTTCGGCCTATAAGAGCATGAAGGCTGCCGGGCAGAATGATGAGGCGGATATCATCTATTCCCTTATGTCCGGTGTGGATGCTGCAAGGCGGGCCATCATAATGGATAAGCTTGCCGTTATGGACGTGAATGCCCTGGGTGTGCTCCTGGATCTTGCAAACGGCAAGAATTATACCGTATCCGGCAATTTCTCTGATTCCGTAAGCGATGATGATCTTGATACGGAGCCCTTGTATATAGAGGAGCTCAGGGATGCTGTAAGCCATGAATTCGAGGTCGGTGACGAGGACGAGGATGAGTGGTGGAGTGTGCTTCAGAAGGATTATGAGAAGGATGTCAAGACGGTATCAGGCCAGTCTGGAGCTGCCTACAGCGCTGATTCGGCCCTTATAGATGCCATAAGCACGAGCACGGAAAACTGCCAGACGAGTTATAATACCTGCCAGTCCAAGGCTCTGGTTGATTCCGAATCCATACTGGGGCATGCGGAATATGAATACTCAGTCCAGGTTATAGAGCAGACAAGCGCGGACGGAGCCGGCGGTCCCATCACATATCTGAGGGATATAAAGAATATAGCAGCTAATTCCGTCAAAAATTCAGACAGTGAAAAGAGTCTGCTGGATTCCTCTCTGCTCAATCTCGGGGAAGGAGAGTTTGAGGCTGCTGTGACCTCAGGCGCGTCAAGCGATTATTCCCAGGCCCTCTCCTCAGGAGCGGGAGCCTCATCGGCGGATATGCTGCTGAATGATGATTTCGCCAAGGCTGAAGCAAAGAGGTCAGAGCTGGAATTCCTGATAGATGCTTATAAACAGAGGGAAACGGCAGCAGAGGCTTTAAGTTATGTAAACGGATGCATCAACTGGACGAAGGGTCTGTATGACGCGGTACCGTCGGATGATTTCAAGGCTAAGGCTGACGGCTCCATAGACAGTCATCTGAAATGGCTCACAGATCTCGCAAATGAGATAAAGGCATCCGATGCCAGCCTTAAATCAAAGCTGGATGAGCTCAATGACAAGAAGGCGGAGCTTCAGAGAAAGAGGGATTCTGCTCTGGATAATAATGACCTGGCCGGCGCCAAGGCCCTTGACAAGCAGATAGAGGCTGTGGATCAGGATATACAGGATGAAGAAAACGCCACCGGGAAGAGCTCGGAGGATGATCTTGCAAATGATATATTAAATGATGCGCTTTCACAGCTTGCGGAGGATCCGAATGCTGATGTTTCTGCCGCAGCTGATGCACTTGCAGGCATGGGGGCAGGTGATAAGCTGGACAAGCTTAATGACAGGTCAGATGCCGCTAAAGGCAAGGATTCAGGAAGCGGCTCAGGAAGCGGATCGGGCGGAGGCTCGGGGAGCGGTTCCGGGAGCGGCTCGGGAAGCGGCTCAGGCAGCGGTTCCGGGAGCGGTTCGGGAAGCGGATCGGGAAGCGGCTCAGGAGGCGGCTCAGGCAGTGGTGCAGGGAGCGGCTCAGGCAGCGGTTCCGGAAGTGATTCCGGTAAGGGGACCGGGCTTGATGAGAGCGGCATCCTCAGTGTACTGGAGAGCTTCTTCGGCAAGAGTCCGGATCAGATGGCTGCTGACGAGCTTGCGATAACCACTGCTGCAGTATCCCGTTTTGCAAGGGAAGGCAATACAGCCGCAGCGACCATGGCAGGCGGCTATGCCGAGCTCATGCGCTCCAAGAACAGCAAGTACCTTTACAACCAGTATGAGACAAGGTCGCCCAAATATATAAGCATCAAGACCATAGGACTCTGCAGCTCCTTCAGGTATTTCTATGATGATACCAGGAGGGTGGCTACACTTACCTCAGGAGCGAAGGCATTTACCTTCAAGACCGGCTCGGATAAATTTAACAGAGGCGGAGACGATGAACAGCTTAAATACGAGGTCGTCATGACGGTATATCCTTATATTTCAGAGGAAGATGCAACAGATCTTTTTGACTGTCATGCAGAATACGTGATCGACTCCTCCTATGCCGTATGTCTTAACGGATCGATGAACGGAAGGGCCGGAGATCTGCTCAAGGCACTGGAGCAGGCAGCAGGCGGCGGGAACTGAAAGGACAGGAAGATATAAAATGGCAGATTATCCTATAATTGCAGATGTCAGCGCATACATAGTGAGGACCCTGAGGGCAAAGATGTGTCCGGAGCCCATACCTTCTCCGAACAATATCGAGATATCCTCACCCTTATCGCAGGATGTTGACTATATAGTCGGACTCTACCTCTATGACATAGTAGAGGATGTCCAGGTTACTACCCCCCGGCTCATAGAGCGGGGCAGGGCAGAATTATCCAAACCGCCCAGACCATATGCGCTTTATTATATGGTCTTTATAAACGGCTCCTCCCAGATGGGACTTAAGGCGCCGGATATACAAAAGATCATTGGAAGAGTCGCGCAGATCGTTAATGACAATAATGCTGTGCGCCCCAATGAGCTGCAGTCGTGGCTTACAACACAGGAACCTCCTATTACTCTCACGCAGGCTAAGATCAGCCTGGAGGAGAAGGTAAGGGTATGGCAGGCGATCAACAAGCCTTATCAGATCAGCCTGTTTTACAAGGCGGCACCCGTTTACCTTTCAAGCGGCGAGATCATCGATACACCGCGCGTCCTGGATGCAAGGTTCGGCTTAAGTGTAACCGGAGAGGAAGAGGCATAGTCTTATCTTCTCTTAAACTGTTTGTATTGCTTTTAACGAAAGGAGGACTGGATCGGAATGCCTTCTGTATTTGGTTCGAAACTGGATCTTTTAATACGGCTTTTCGATACGACTACGGGGGCTGATATTGACGAAAGAAACATTGTTTTCAAGAGAGACGGCATGCCCGTCAAGCCGGAGCCCAGAGACACGGGAACTTATATATTCATCAATACCGGCAGGGAAGATTTTCTTATGCGTATTGAAGTATTCGGGTATGAGGTGTATGAGACCCGTGTGTGTTATGAAGAGTTGGACGAAGGACTTCCGGAATGCGATGTATTCCTGATGCCATCTGAGAATACATTGAGGGGTGGAAAGGTGCTTAGTTTCTCGGGTACTCTTCCTTTTCTTAAAAGAATCGAGGCAGTGAATCTCAGCAGACCCGTGTGTCAGATCAACCAGTTTGACGTGAAGTCAAGGAATATGACACTTTTCGGCAATGCGTCCGGGAGGGTGGAGCTTTATGACAAATATTATGGTTTGCTGCACGATGATAAAAAAAGTTATGAAAAAATTGAAGTAGAGAAAACAGTCTCTCCATTGTCTGTCAGACTTAAGGAAGCTTTACAGGAAGAGTTTACTTCTAATTCACCTATAATGCGTGTGATATTCGGTTCGGTATCGGATGCCGGGGAGTACCTTTTAAGGATACGCGATGATGGCGGCGGAACCAGATATCTCGTGAGATATGAGGTGAAGGATGAGGTCAGATTTCAGGAGGTTGATTTTTTGAGTCAGGAGGCATTGAAGTGAGTTTGCTCGTTGCTATGGGAGCCACGACCCTGTGTACCATGGGTACGGCGCCGGCGCCCATTAAGGTTACATCGCAGACCAAGGTATTGACGGAGGGAAAGCCCGCCGCAACTATCCAGGACAGCGCACCTATGACAAATGTGGGACCTTACGGCATGTGTACATCGCTTGTGAATCCTGCAGTGGCAGCGGCTACGGCTGCGGCACTGGGAGTTTTGACACCACAGCCATGCACACCGGTACCGGCAGGTACATGGATACCGACAAAGCCGAAAGTTCTTCTGGGCGGGAGACCCTGCCTTACACAGGACTGTAAGCTGGTATGCGCCTATGCCGGGCAGATATCCATCACGCTTCCGGGGCAGACAAAGGTAAACGCGGAATAACCGCAGCACACAAAAAGAAAGGAAAGATATTAAAGATGGCAGAATATTTTTCACCAGGTGTATATGTGGAGGAGTATGATAATTCCCCACGTAGTATAGAAGGAGTAGGTACAAGCACCGCCGGATTTGTCGGACTGGCTGAAAAAGGCCCCGTTATCGGCGCACCGCTTTTTGTATCAAGCTTCAAGCATTTCACACAGCAGTTCGGCGGATTCTTAAGTGAATTCGCATATGGAGAGTACAGATTCCTTGCAAACAGCGTAGAGCAGTTCTTCGCCAATGGCGGAACGCGCTGCTTCGTGATGAGGGTCGCTCCCAAGGATGCGGCAGCTTCATCAGCTGAGAGAGGCATACTCACCGTATCTGCAAAGAACCCGGGTGTATGGGGCGATAAGGTTCAGGTCACACTGAATACTGTCAAGAGACATAAGCTCCAGCTCCTGGCAAAAACAGAAACAGGCTATAAGGCAAAGAATGTAGATGGCTTCAGAGAAGGCGATATAGTCGAGTTCCAGGGCAAGTATACCAGGATCAGGACTATCATGGACAGGATAGTCACCTTTGAGGACGAGCTGCCCGACAAGGCCGTTGATGATGCCATAATTCCGAAGTCACTTCTTTATCTCGTAACAATGGATATGGGAATCCGTTACGGAGACGAGGCGGAGACATATCAGGAGCTCAGCTTCAATATATCTTCACCCCGTTACATCGGCGCAAGGCTTGCCGGAAGCGACCTTGTCGATGTTGAAGTAGCTCCGATGAAAAAGGTCGGAAACCCGGTAGAGGAGATACTGGGTGAAGGCAATGAGAGCGGAGCCTTCTTCCTTGAGGGCGGCTCTGACGGCTCAGTATCAAAGATCAATGCGGCAACCTTCATAGGTGAGGACAACGGCCCCGGCAAGCGTACGGGACTTCAGTCCTTCATAGAGAACAACAATGTGAGCATGATGGCAATACCCGGGATCACCATCCCCGAGGTTGTGGTTTCACTCGTAGCTCATTGTGAGAATCTCAAGAGCCGTTTTGCTGTCCTTGATATGCCGGGCGATCTTTACAAGACTGCTGACCTCATAGGCTACAGAAATATAGTGGATTCAACCTATGCGGCTATGTATCATCCCTGGATACAGGTGTTTGACAGGTCTTCAAATAAAGCCGATTATATTCCTCCTTCAGGCGCGGTCATGGGTGTATATTCCAGGACCGACGAGACCAGAGGCGTACATAAGGCTCCTGCAAACGAGGTGGTTTTCTGTACAGGGCTTAAGACAAATTACAATAAGGATGAGCAGGATATCCTGAATCCGGAAGGCGTAAACCTTATCCGTGCATTGCCCGGACAGGGCATCCGTGTATGGGGCGCCCGTACTGCATCGTCCAACAGTGCATTTAAGTATGTCAACGTGCGCAGGCTCTTCATATATGTGGAGGAGAGCATCAAGGCAAATACCAACTGGGTTGTATTTGAGCCTAATGACGCTACGCTTTGGCAGAGAGTTCAGCTTTCAGTATCAGGCTTCCTTGACGGTCTGTGGAGAAACGGCATGCTCGCGGGCGATTCACCTGCAACGAGCTACTTCGTCGAGATCGGACCTTCGACGATGTCGAGGGACGATATCATGAACGGCAGACTGATATGTAACATTGGAATAGCACCTTCAAGACCTGCAGAGTTCGTCATCTTCCGTGTAACTCAGTTCACGGCTGAAGCGAACGGCGGCGGTGAAGAAGGCTGAGACAGGGAAAGGAAGTGATAGATAATGCCAGCTACAACTTATGATGACGGTAAGGGTCAGTACTATCCCTTGACCAAAATGAATTTCCTCGTCACCGTCTCCGAGATTTCGGGAACCGCTGCATTCAGCGAGGTGACAGGTGTGGAGAGCTCGGTAGATGTGATCGAGTTCAGACAGGGTAACTCAGGTTCACTTGCGCCGGTTAAGATCCCGGGACTTGTAAAGCACGGGAATGTCACCCTTCGTATGGGATATATCATCGAAAGCGGTTTCAAGACCTGGATCCAGGAGTGTGTGAGCGAGACCAGAGGAGCTCTTCCAAGATATGATGTGACGATAGAGCTTATCGACACGAACCCCCATGCCCCCACGGCTACTGTAACTGCTACATCCACAGAGCACAGGGTATGGACACTTACAAATGCATGGGTAGCGAAGTATAATGCTCCCGACCTCGACGCAAAGAACTCAGATGTTGCTATTGAGAGTGTCGAGATAGCATATGAGGAACTTGTAATACCTAACTGAGCCATGGATCACCGGCCCGGATACCGGAGCGCAATGCGCAGACCCACGGGATCCGGGACCGCTGATACCGGCGCTTCATATGTTTTCAGGATACACAGGGGACGCCCTGTGTATCCAGGAAGACAGATGAGGACAGAGTGAATCAGATATAAATCTATGACTTTATACAGGAGGAACAGATGGAAACCGTATATGATTTTATCCTGCCGAAGGGATATCTTGATTCGACGGGAGAGCTGCATAAAAGAGGAAAGATGAGACTTGCGACAGCGGGTGATGAGATCTCTGCCACAAGGGATCCCAGAGTGTTGCAGAACCCTTCATATCTGACGATAGTCATACTGTCAAAGGTCGTGACCGAGATCGAGGGTGTGGATTCCATATCAGCTACCCTGATTGAGAGATTATTCACTGCGGATCTGGCATTTTTGCAGGATATGTATCAGAGGATAAATGACATAGAGCCTCCTACACTCACAGCGGTCTGTCCCGACTGCGGCAGAAGCTTTGAGGTACCGCTAAATTTTACCGGGGAGGGTTGAGGCTCTATCCGGAGGAAGAGCTCTACAAGGAGATGGCGTTTATCTCATATTACTTCCACTGGAGCGAAGATAACGTGATGGGACTCGAGCACAGACAGAGGAGAAAGTGGTGCGGTGAGATATCAGGGATCAACGCAAGCCTCAATCCCTCCAAGGAAAAGAAGGAAAAGAGCATCATTGATATGAAGCCGGGAATACAATTCGGCTAAGGTTTACATAATATCACAAAACAGGAGAATCGGAACAGATGGCAGAACAGGGCGGTACTGCAGCGGATGCTGCAAAAAATGCTATAAAAAAGGTCGGTAAAGGAGGCAATTATAACAGAGACAGCAAGAAGTCAGTATTGAATCCGGCGCCGGGATTTAACTTTGCCCTGCAGGTGGAGGCAGCCTTTTTCGTTCCTTTAAGGTCTGTAAGGGTCTTCACCAAGGAGAACGAGTTTGATTATTATCAGGAGGGCGGACTGAATGACTATGTCCATATGCTGAGGAAGCCTATAAGCAAGCCCTTTACCTTCCAGGTGGAGAGGTATGTGGCGGTTTCATCCGGCCTGGGTCTGGTTGATCCTCTGTCACTGGGGACTGATCTCATACTTCCGCTCATACTCTATGTGAACAGGCAGCCGAGAGAGAGCTGGGACAGCATAAGCTTCACCAACTGCGCCAGGGCATATGTATTTACGGGCTGTACCGTTATCTCCAAGGAATTCGGAGAGCTGAATTCGGAGCAGAGCAAGCTTGCGACCGAGACCACTACCATATCCTACAGGGAGATGTTTATCATGAACCAGGTGGATCCCTCACTTGAATCCGGGGAACCCTGGAATATAAAGGATGACTCAAACTCGCATCCTGAAAACAGGCAGTCCGGCGAAAGCAGGAAAAAGCTTGATGAGCAGGCCAGGGACTCTATGTGGGCCATGTCAAAGGAAGGGCCTGCAGGAAATAACAAGTTCCATACAAGGGATAAGATGTCAAAGGACGGGAAGCCTCAGGGCACCGTCACCGGCAACAGCCAGAACAGAAAGACAGGCGATGAACTCGGAAAATCAGAAAGATGGGTTTTCGACGGTTCGCTGTCCGGCAAGGGAAAGGCTCATACGCAGAACCGTAATGTGGGCGTGAGACCGGAGGTCATCAAATATCCTCCCACAAAAAGGGCGCATCAGGCTGAGAGTGCGAAGCCTGAGGTCGTTAAATATCCTCCGACGAAGAGAGCGCTTAAGGCAGACGCTCTGGCTAAGAAATGATTACCTTAAAGGCGCCTATAGAGCTGAAAAACCGCACGGATTTTGTCCATGATAACGAAAGCTTCCCGGAGCGTATCACGGGCAATTACGGACTTATGAGCTCCGGGATCGGAGCGGAGGAGCTGCTGCATCTTCTGAGCACCCCCCCTGAGATATATCTTTCCGAGGGTGATGCGGTGACGACGATGGGAAATACCCTTGTACAGAGTCACAATGAGGAGAAGCTCAATATAATAAATAATGTGCTGAACAGGATACTTTTTTCCACGGAAGCATCACTTACCTATCAGGACAGGACATATATAACCGATGCCCTTTACAAGCTTGGCATAAGGGATGACAGGAAATTCATGAATGAGGTCAGACGTTTCATGGAGGAGTCGGATCTCGAGCAGAATTTTATAAATGATTATCTTAGCCTTCAATATGATGAGGACAATACAAGCCTCAGGATCGAAACCCTGAAAGAGGCAAGGGAGCTTGTGGAAAGAGAGCTTGCGGAGAGCTTTGATATAAGAGAGAATACACTGAGCCGGAGGATCATGGAAAGACTCGGTACAGGCGAGATCTACCAGATCGTGGCTAATTTCAATAAGAGCATAAATGAGACCTCTGTCGGAGGCGCCCAGTTCATGATCTCCGAGCAGGAAAACACCGCCCAGAAGATATTGATAAATAATTTTGTCAATAATATGGAGCAGGAGGGAGCAGAGCTCATATACCGCACAGAGAGGATACCCGAAGGGGAGGATGATGAGGTGCCGGATTCATCCCCGGTATCCGGAGAGCTTATCAGATATATAAGCGATAATATTTATGAAAGGGAGATCCTTAAGGAGAGGTCCAAAGAGACCCGTACCACCGAAGAAATAGGAGCGGCTGTGATGCTGGATCTTGTAAAGAACCTGTATAACAGCGGATATGAGACGATAGTCGGGGGAAGCTCCTGGATGGAATTCAGAAATGTCCTGTACGGATCCTCTGAAAATACCTTTAACAGGGTGAGCTATCAGGCATCTGAGAGCAATCCCATTATGAGGTTCACAGAGGAAAACACGGAAAATACCAGGATAGATCTGGATTTTGCGGAGCTCTCCGAGCTTACCGAGATAGAGGAGGATGCGGAGAATATTGCTCTCATAGAGAAGCAGCTCAATGAAATAAACCAGAGCAATCTGCAGAATGTGGAGCGCTATGAGCAGATGCTTGAGACTCTCAAAAAGCTTGAGCCTCCCAAAGAGAGGACCGGCGGGAGAGAAAGGACCAGACGTGATGCTCTCTCTGCCCTGGAGGGAGAGCAGGATATACTTGCCCGTTTTGCTGAGAGCGAGGGAGAGCAGGAGCAGGAAAGGGCGCAGGTCTTCCATGAGATCACAAGGCTTTTCCCGGACAATGCAGCGCAGATCTTCCAGGTTCTGGAGCAGTATATGACTGATCCGGAGGGGCTTCAGGGGATCAGCATCACGAATAATAATGTGGCACAGGCTGCCGAGGAGATAGCAAGATTTGTAAGACAGTCCGAGGATGAAAGAGAGCAGGCTGTTGCAAGAGAGAGGATCTTCAGAGAGATAGAGAGACTGTATCCTGATGATACGGAGAGGATCTCTCAGATGGTGGAGCAGTATCTTTCTGATCCCGAAAGCCTTGAGGGCGTGAATATAACAAACAGAAATGTGGTCGAGGTCATCGAAGAGATCGAAAGACTCCAGCAAAGACAGCAAAGAGCGGTTCCGGAGAGCAGACCGCAGGCACTGCCTGCAGGAAATGAGCTTGTATTCAGGAGAGAGGAGCGTCTTTCGGCGGATGAGATCGAGGAGATCTTCGAGGGCTACCGCAGGCAGGAAAACAGGCAGAGACGGGATATTACCGACAATGAAGATATAAATGAGGTTCACAGGGTGAATAATACCACCGTGATCCAGTCAGGAGAAAGGAATTTTACGGAGCAGGAGCTGTATAATATACAGGATATGGTAAGACAGGGCGTCCGGTCCCAGATGGGAACCATATCCGAGCAGGTGATGCAGAAGCTTGAAAAGAGACTTCGGAATGAGAAGAGCAGAAGAGGTATCTGAATAGATGTCAGTTTTCAGTGCGATAGGAGGAGCAGTCTCCGGACTCGGAGACAATAAGGCATTTCAGAATCTGGGCAGGGGCATTACGGGAAATAACGTAAAGGCTGTGCTCTGCATACGCAAGCCCCCGGAAGCCGGAGACACTGATAAGAAGACGGAGGAGAACCTGATCAATTTTAACAGTGTGGAATCCGCATTAAATGATGTGTCAAAGCTGAACAATACCCTTATAAAGTCATATACAAATGACACCAAGGGACAGGGTGTTCTCGGAATGGCGAGCAAGGCCCTTAATAAGGCCTCCGTATCAACATATAGCGATATAAAGTCGGATGTGGAAAGCAACCATTATATCGCGCTTGAGGTCCAGTATAATCCTGGTTCCCTGCGGCTTGATACCAGCGCCGGAAAGCAGCAGAGCATGGTCGGAGAGGGTATGAATAAACAGATGAGGACCTTCGAGTCTCCTGTATCCACGACCTTAAGCTTTGAGCTTCTCTTTGATGATGTCAATAATATGGATGCCTTTATGCTCTCGGATAATCCGATCACCGGGCTGACGGTGTCAAATGTGACAAATCAGGTGACCAGCATGATAAAAAAGGACTACAGTGTCCAGAGGCAGATGGAGGGACTGCTGTCACTCCTTACCATAGAATCCGCCAAGCATGTGATCTTTTTCTGGGGGAATATGTGTTTCAGGGGAGATGTCACGAGAGTGAGCACCGCCTATACCATGTTTAATAAAAAAGGATATCCCGTAAGGGGCAAGGTCGGACTGTCCATAAGGCAGGGAAGCGCGATCAATGCAAGGGATGC